>JASJGV010000170.1:0-9072 GCA_033791325.1 Desulfobacterales bacterium
GATGTAAAACCTTTTATAGTACGAGTGAAATAGCAATGTTCATGCCAATGGCTCATCAATTTTCAACTATCTGATTATTAAGGGTTTGTTAAATGGGCGGTGTGTCATAAAAAGAATAGGGTGAGACAAATCTGTATCAAATGTATTGTAAGGTAAGAAAATAGAGCCAAAATTGGTGCAGATCTCCATTCTATATCTTAATAACCGTTATTGAAGAACCTCGCAGCAGGCTACGAAGAATACCGTAGGCAGCGTCAGACAGACAGGTTAACCGTTTTAAAAAATATAATCTTTCATAATAATGTTCAGAGAATATATTTAGAAATAATTTCTTTCATAATCTCGGTGGTGCCGCCACCGATGGACAAGATCCGGTTATCCCGAAACAGTCTTTCCACCAGATAACCACGCATGTACCCATAGCCCCCGAATATCTGGACCGCATCATAAG
Organism: Desulfobacterales bacterium; assembly: GCA_033791325.1. Lineage (GTDB taxonomy): Bacteria > Desulfobacterota > Desulfobacteria > Desulfobacterales > B30-G6 > B30-G6. The sequence continues at coordinate 452 of JASJGV010000170.1, forward strand.
TGACCTTGTCGCTGACACTGCAGGCAAAGTTTTTGGCCATGCTGATCTCTTTGATCTGGTTCTGTCCGGCATCGATTTTTGCTGCGATACGGTATGTAAACTCACGGCTCGCTTCCACAAGCGTTGCCATATCCACCAGCTTGTGCCTTGTCACCTGGAATCCCTTCAGTTTCCTGCCAAAAGCATCTCTTTCCCCGGCATAGGCAATAGATGATTCAAGAGCCAGTTGGGCCGTCATGTTGGCCATGATTGCCAGGGCCAGTCTTTCCCCTTGAAAGTTTTCCATGATGGTGTAAAAGCCGGCATTTTCATCCCCCAGTCGATTCTGTATGGGAACGCGACAGTCATCAAAAAATATCTGGGCCGTGTCCGATGCCCACCAGCCGGTCTTCTTCAGTTTCTCGGAAACAGAATACCCCGGGGTTTCCGATTCGATGACCAGAAGACTGACGCCGTGGGCACCGGTTTCTCCGGTGCGTACGGCACAAGTAACCTGATCTGCCCGGTATCCGCTGGTAATAAACACCTTGCTTCCATTAACCCGGTAGTAATCTCCCTCTCTGACAGCCGTTGTCTGCAAATTGGCCACATCCGACCCCCCTCCCGGTTCGGTTATAGCAAGTGCCGATATTTTTTCTCCCGCCAGAACTGGCTTGACAAACCGTTCTTTCTGGGATTCGGTTCCGGCCGACAGAATCGGGGGAATGGCGATATTCAGGCTGCCCAGACCCGCTACCAGACCGCCTGACCCTGAGCGCATCAATTCCTCGGATACGGCGATGTGAAAAAAAATGTCTCCGGGTATGCCGCCGTATGCTTCAGGATATCCCGTTCCGAGAATACCTACTGCCGCTGCCTTTTGATAAAGCTCCCGTGGAAATTCCCCGGCTTCCTCCCAGTCATCTATAAAGGGAATAATCTCTTTGTCCACAAATGCCTTGACCGATTTCCTCACCATGTCATGGGCTTTACCGAAGTATTCCTGACAGTTTGCTTTGGAACTGAATTCGTAGGACATTATATATTTTTCTCCTAAATAGTTGAGGGTAAGGTGAAAAATTTGTCATTTGCTTCGCGTAATTTATTGTAGCTACGAGCTATCAGCTATGAGCAACAATAAATGACGCGCATAGCGCTAATGTCGCACGCAGGGCTATAATGACAGCCGCAGGCGAATATCGCGCGAAGCGCTATAATGACAGCCGAAGGCGTAATATCGCACGCAGTGCAAATATCGCCCGTAGGGCTAATAACAGCCGCAGGCGTAATATCGCGCGCAGCGCTAATATCACAATATCGTTTTGGGCACGTCAATGATCCTGGCCCTCAGGTATTCACCCAGTGTTTTGGCCTGGGGGTCGCTCCTCAGGGACGCGGCTACACCGTCGCCCAGCAGGCCTTTGATGTAGAAATTCAAGGCCAGGAGATTCGGCAGCTCATAGCGCTCGATTTCAAAACCCGCCATATCCTTGAGAAGGGTTTTCTGGTGTTCCACCGACAAAAAATCTCGTAAAAAGGCAAACGCCTCCGGTGTTTTTGCCCAGACACCCAGGTTGGCATTGCCGCCCTTGTCTCCCGAGCGTGTGGCAAACAATTTCCCAAAAGGCACCGATATGGTTTCACCAGGTGGAACCGATGGAATCGGTCTTGGTTGAAGCGGTCCGGCATCCAACGCTTCTCCCGGAGCAAGAGATTTGACAACAAACTCCTGGCCATCGATAAAAACATGCTGTTGGATATGGTCGTTCGACACCAGTGCCGGCCAGTGTACAATAGCCGGGACACCCTTTGTGGGAGGGGCTGTGGCCGTAAAACCGGGGATGCTGGCCAGAGCCAGTTCCACCAGTTTTGAAGAAAACAATGCCACTTTTTTGGGATCCGGATCCATCACGGATATCCGCAGATGCGCAAACGCCTCCTCGTTGATTTGTGGATTTTTCTTTTCTGAGCGAACAAGTTGTACATCCACCACCGAAAACAGTTTTTCCCCACCCAGACTTTCAAAGAGGGCATCTGTCACGATCTGTGCCTTTTTCTCGATATCGAGTCCGGTCAGGACGATGGTCATGCTGTTACGATATCCCCCCAGGTTGTTGATGCAGACTTTGGTGGTGGGGGTGGGGGGCTCCCCCTTGACACCTTGAATCCGAACCCGGTCGGCAGCTTCCTGGAAAATATCGATGGTGTCGAAACGGGCGGCCACGTCCGGTGTCAGATATCTGGGTTCCCGGACTTCATACAATAGCTGAGCGGTTACCGTGCCAACCGAGACCAGCCCACCGGTGGCAGGATGCTTGGTAATGACCGAAGACCCGTCCTTTTCAAGTTCTGCAATGGGAAACCCTACATTTCTGAAAGAGGGTACTTCCTCGATAAATGAGTAATTGCCCCCCGTCGCCTGGGCGCTGCACTCTATTACATGGCCCGCCACCGCCGCACCTGCCAGTGCATCCCAGTCTGTTTTCTCCCATTTAAATTGCCATGCCGCGGGTCCCATAACCAGTGCTGCGTCGGCAATACGTCCCCCCACGACGATGTCCGCACCGTGATCCAGTGCTTCTACAATCCCCCAGCAACCCAGGTACGCGTTGGCTGAAATCGTCTGAGCATTGGCATCTCTCAAGGCGATCCCCTTGTCCATGTGGGTAAATGATTCTCCTTTACCCTGGAGATCCTGCAAGCGCTGCATCAGGTTGTCACCCTCGATATAGGCAATTTTGGGGTGAAGACCCAGGGTGTCCGCAACCTTCTCAAGTTCTTTGGCAAGTGACGCTGGGTTGAGACCTCCTGCATTGGCGACAACCCTGATACGCCTGTCAAGACATTCCCCCATAACAATTTCCATCTGCTTTAAAAAGGTCGTGACATAACCTGCATTGGGGTCCTTGAACTGTTTCCGAAGAAGGATGGCCATGGTCAACTCGGCCAGATAATCACCTGTCAGAAAATGGATAGGACCGCCCTGAACCATCTCCTGTGCCGCAGAAAACCTGTCACCGAAAAACCCGCTGCAATTGGCGATGATTAATTTCTCGTTAGATAAATTATTTGTCTCATTCATCTGCAAACTCCTGGGACAACCTGACGGTTGTCGGATATTAGCTGTTTGCTTTTAGCCCTTGATAGTCAAACAGCTATCGTCTAAGGACCATTGGCCATTTCCTGTAGGCCACCATCTGCCGGCATTAACCCGCCGATTCCCGAAAAAAATATAATTTGTCGGTGCTTGAAAAGTCAAGCACCAATAAATTCGTTTCACAAATTTATGAAACACATCTTTGTCGCTCCCAGGTTTACCCCAACGTTGCAAAAGCCGGAGGGTAAACAACATTGGGGTTTAGATTCTTCGGTTACCATACAGTGCATGATCAGGTTTTGCCCACCCAAGCCCTTTACGATCTCAAAGCCTTTGTATTTGCTATCCAACCGAGATTATGCTTAATATTCACTTCATCGTTGTTGTCATGTGTATGTTTTATTTAACGTCCTGCCAATCAGTTCAGAACGTTATGTTTATACCGCTTATCATAATAATGTTCCGAAAATTGGTTGGCGGCATAAGGGTTTGTAGCAGAAAAACGGTCCTCAATCGGAACGTTTTTCTGACAACCCCTGTATATCGGTTTAAACAATCATTCCAGAAAGGACTTGACCATGAAAGACGTTGTTATTGCATCGGCATGCAGGACCGCCATCGGAGCCTTCGGGGGGACCCTGAGGGACACCATCGCTTCAGAAATCGCCAAGGTTACCATGCAGGAAGCCATAGATCGGGCCGGTATCGATCCCGCAACTATCGATGATGTGCGTTATGGCTGCTGCCTAGAGCCGGTAGACACATTGAATGTCGCTCGAACAGCTGCCTTGCTGGCAGGTATACCCGACACCGTTCCCGCCGTAACCATCAACCGCGTGTGTATTTCGAGTATGGAAGCGACTATCTCCGGAATGGCCATGATCCAGGCCGGCATGGCCGATATCATTCTTTCCGGGGGTGTGGAGCACATGTCCGGGGTTCCCTATGTCGTGCCGGCTGCCCGTTGGGGATGCCGCCTCCAGGATCAGGTCTTCGTGGATGCCCTGATACGGAGTCTCCATTGTGGCTCCCATGTGATACCCCATCCTGAGAACGGGCCGGTCAATGCAGACGAGCCCCCCTTAAGCTATTTTAAAGGAAAACCGTATATCATGGGCCATACAGCAGAATTTGTGGCCCAGCAGTATGGCATCACCCGGGAAGAAATGGATGAAGTGGCCCTCAGGAGCCACAACAACGTAGAGCGGTCAACCCAGGACGGATCGTTCAGGGAAGAAATCGTACCCATGGAAATTCCCCGGCGAAAAAAAGATCCCATTCTGTTTGATAAGGACGAGCACTTCAGACCCGGGATGACCATAGAAAAGCTTCGGAAACTGCCCCCTGCATTTATACCCAAGACAGGGAAAGTCACAGCGGGAAACGCGAGTGGCATCAATGACGGGTCGGCCGGAATGGTGATCATGTCCGCTGAAAAAGCTGCGACACTCAACATCCAACCCCTGGCAAAAATCAAGGCCGTCGGAAAAGGCGGGTGCCACCCCTCGGTCATGGGCATGTCACCCGTTCCAGCGGTCCATGACCTGATGACACGCAGTGGCTTGAAAATAGAAGATTTCGAACTCGTTGAAGTCAACGAAGCATATGCGGCCCAGTATATCGGCTGTGAAAGAGAGCTGGGCCTGAACCGGGACATCACCAATGTCAATGGATCGGGAATCGGGATAGGACATCCGGTCGGTGCCACGGGTGCCCGTATCATTGTCTCTTTGATCTATGCCATGAAGCAGCGTGGAAATACACTGGGACTGGCCACCCTCTGTGGTGGCGGGGGTGTGTCCATGGCGTGTGCTATTGAAATGATGTAGGGTTGGTGGGGGAAGAAAAATAATTGTCATTTGCTGCGTGCCATTGTAGATTGTTTTAGGTTTTAAATGAAAACAAAGGAGCCGTCCCATGAAAGACCTCTTCAAAACAGTTTTGCATGATCAGCATGTCGGCCTGGGTGCCCAGATGGTCGAATTCGGGGGCTGGGTCATGCCCATACAGTACCCGCAGGGAATTGTTCAGGAACATCTGGCCACAAGAAGGCACGCCGGTCTTTTTGACGTGTCGCATATGGGCCGATTTATTCTTCGGGGCCAGGACGCCCTGCCGTTTTTACAGCACGTCCTCTCCAACAACGCCAGCGGACTTGAAGAAGGAGAAAGCCAGTATACCTTGATTCCAAATGACAATGGCGGCGCCATCGACGATGCCTATCTTTACCGCTTTTATGCAGATGAATACCTGCTGGTCGTCAACGCCGGCAATCGTCTCAAAGACTGGGATCACTTTCAATCCTTTCTGCCTGATTTTAAAAATATGACCATGGAGGATAAAACCGAAGCCATATCCATGCTGAGTCTGCAAGGGCCGACGTCCAAAGATATTCTTCAAAAAACATTGGACACCGGAGCACTTCCGGAACCCATGCGTAACCAACTCAGCATCACCACCATTCAAGGAAAAAAAGTGTTGATCGCCCGCACGGGATACACCGGTGAACCCCTCTGCTTTGAACTGTTCACCGACAGCGCAGACACACCCGGTGTCTGGGACCTGTTGATCGAGCAGGGTGCCAACCCCATTGGTCTGGGCGCGCGGGATACACTCAGACTTGAAGCTGGACTTCCGCTGTACGGACATGAATTGGGTATGGATCCGGACAACAGGGAAATCCCTGTCTACGCGTCACCTCTATCAAGGTTTGCCGTGAGCCTGTCTCCCTTGAAAAAAAAATTCATCGGTCGCAAGGCCCTTGAAAAGCAATTTGAAGCACATAAAAAAATCACCGACCGGGACTATTCTCTCATCCATGACCTCCCTCGCTGCATCATGCCGGTGGCATTGAAAAAGAAAGGTGTAGCCCGCGCTGGATACAAGATTTTTCAGGAAAATCGTCATGTCGGATATGTCACCAGCGGCACCATGATTCCAAGATGGGAGATCGAGGGGGAAGGTATCTTCTCGAAATTGACCGAGAATCATGATCTCAGAGGAATCTGCCTGGCGCTGGTGGACAGCACCCTGGTGGAGGGTGACGACATCGAGATCCAAATCCGTTCAAAAAAGGTACCGGCGGTTATCGTTCCCTATCACATGCGAAGCGAAGCACCGCCTTTTGCCAGGTCTATCCCCTGGGACAGGATTGGGCCGGAAAAGAAATTGTCAGAAAAAGAGGAAATCTCCGAAAACGTTCAATCTCTGCTCAAAAAATCGATTCGAAACACAGAATGGCGTCAAAAGGAATGCATCAACCTCATCCCCTCCGAGCAGACCCAGTCCGAGCTCATACGCTTGCTCTCCATCATGGATCCCTGTGGACGGTATGCCGAACACAAGCAGGTAGGCGCCTTCAGTGAAGCCGAGGTTTTTTATTACCAGGGAACCGATTTCATTGCCGAAGTCGAGACAAGACTCGAAACAGAGTTAATAAAATTCTTTGGGTGTCAGCAGGTCGAAACCCGGCTGGTTTCCGGCCAGATGGCCAATATGGCCTTGTTCAGCGCAATGGTGGACTATGTCAATCGAGCCGACCGAAAAAGTGAGCAACGACGACTCCGTAAGGTAATGAACAACCATATTATCAAGGGCGGTCATCTGAGTGCACAGCCCATGGGCGCATTGAGAGACTTTGTGGCCCGGGACCCACTGTCTGAAAAACCGGCCGTAGTAAACTTTCCGGTTCTGCCCGAAAACCCTTATAAAATCGACCTGCGTGCCTGCGAGGCCCTCATCCGCAAACACAAGCCGGAGCTGTTCATCTTTGGCAAAAGCATGGTCCTCCACAAGGAACCCGTTTCAGAAGTTCGTCAAATAATCGATGGCCTGGGGATCGATTCGATCATCATGTATGACATGGCTCACGTTCTGGGTCTTGTAGGCCCTCACTTTCAGGAACCTTTTAAAGAGGGTGTGGATTTCATAACAGGATCAACCCATAAAACCTTTTTCGGAACACAACGGGGTATCATCGGTACAAATATCACGGATGAAGACCCTCGATTCAAACTGTGGGAAGCCGTCAAACGCCGGGCGTTCCCCGGAAGTGTCAGCAACCATCACCTGGGAACACTCTTGGGGCTCTTGATGGCTGCATATGAAATGAACCATTTCAAGAATGAATATCCCAAGAAAGTACTCGACAACGCACGTGCCTTTGCCAGGGCATTGAACGACTGCGGGTTGAGCGTGGCCGGTGATCCCGACATTTCTTTTACAGAAACCCACCAGGTTATACTCAACGTCGGCTATGCAAAAGGGCCTGAAATCGCCAGGAAACTGGAAGAGAACAACCTCATCGTCAACTACCAGGCAGCCCCGGTGGAAGAAGGCTTCACAGCTTCCGGATCTCTTCGCATGGGTGTACAGGAGATGACACGTTTTGGCATGGAAACCGGGGATTTCGAAGAACTGGCGCAATTTTTCAAGGATGTCCTGGTGGATAACCAGACTGTCAAAGAAGCCGTTATATCGTTTCGAAACCGGTTTTTAGATATGAAATACTGTTTTACAACCGACCAGGTTGGAGATAACATCCAGAAGTTGCATGAATTGCTATAAACAATAGGCTGTAGGCTGTAGACTGTTAGGCATTTAGCCGCTATCAGCCTACAGTCTACAGCTTAATACGCTAAAATTAAAACCTAAAACTTAACACCTAAAACGACGTTTTTCACAGGAGGCTGTCATGAAAGAATTGAGTGAGCTGAATTTCCCGGACGATGTCATGTATACAGATGATCACGAATGGACAAAAATTGAAAATGGCGAGGCCCTCATCGGTATCAGCGACTATGCACAGGATCAACTGGGAGACATCGTTTTTGTCGAACTGCCCCAGGTCGGCGAGACATTTGAAAAGGGTGCCGAATTCGGCACGGTGGAATCCGTCAAAGCCGTATCCGAACTTTTCCTGCCAGTGAGCGGTGAGGTTGTTGCTGTCAATGATGAACTGGAAGACACACCGGAACTGGTCAACAACGAACCCTATACCGGGGGATGGATGCTCCGCATCAAGCTCAGTGAAAAATCTGATTTAGACCAGTTGATGAAAAAAAGCGCTTATCTCGAATCATTGAAGGGGTGATAACATGAGATATTTACCGCACACACAAGAAGATATCGCCGATATGCTGAAAAAGATCGGTGCCGACAGTCTGGACGATCTGTTTGTATCCATTCCAAACGACTGCCGCAGAAAAACAGGCCTCGATCTGCCACAAGCCATGACAGAGTGGGAACTGAACCATCACATGAGCGGACTGGCTGAACAGATGGCGGTCTGTCCGGATTACAAGGTGTTCATCGGTGCCGGCAGCTATGATCATTACATTCCAGAAGTGGTCAAGCACCTTCTGGGCAGGTCGGAGTTTTACACGGCCTACACCCCCTATCAGCCGGAAATGAGCCAGGGCACCCTTCAAGCCATTTATGAATACCAGACACTTACCACACGTCTTTTGGGATTGGACGTGGCCAATGCTTCCATGTATGACGGAGCTTCGTCTCTGGCGGAAGCGCTCCTGATGTCCCTCCGGAT
>JASJGV010000171.1:0-2655 GCA_033791325.1 Desulfobacterales bacterium
GCCCACGACCCTGAATCGAAAACCGGTCCGGCCGCAATGGCAAGGGCCGGTGCCCAATATTTCCAGAATGTCTGAGGTGCGATAGCGAACCAGTGGCTGGGCCTCCTTTTCAAGATGGGTCAAAACCAATTCTCCCTTAACCCCTTCCTCGATGGGAAGATCTTCGCCTGTAGCCGGGTCGATCAACTGGGCCAGCAAGGCCCCCTGGGCCAAAAAATGCAGTTGATAATTCTCGCTGCAGACAGATGCAAAGTTACAGAGAACATCGGATACGCCATAATTGGCATTTTGTGGCTGCATTCCCCATGTATCTGCTATACGGCCACGGTAGGAAGGATTTTCAAGGCCTGACTCGCCCCCAAACAGCCCGAGCCTGAGACCCAGATCTTTTGGCTCGATGCCCAATTCATCACGGACGACGTCCTCCAGGTAAGCTGGGTAGGAGGGGGTTGATGAGATTACACTGATTCCAGCATCCCGAATTACACGCACCAGCTGCCGTGAGTTGCCCACCCCAAAAGGAAATACAGTAGCACCGGTCAGTTCCAAATTTGAATGATCCGTATAGCCGCCCATCCACAGACAGTAATTTAAACAGTGGACTACCCGGTGATGCGGTCGCAATCCTGCCGCCCAGAATGCCCTGGCTCCACAATCATTGGTTATTTCGATATCATTGTGGGTGAGAGCAGTGTAGATGAATTGCCCGGTAGCCCCGGAGGTCCGGTGAACACGGTTAACCAGACCTGGGGTCGCTGCTAAGAAATCGCCGTAAGGAGGCATCCGCAGCTGGGATTCACGCAAATCTGTTTTTGTTGTGAAGGGAAGTTTGGCAAGATCTTGAACACACGTGATATCTTTTACCACGATACCCGCTTGGTGATATTTTTTCTGATACATGGTGCTGTTGGTAAAGATATACTGGATCTGGTCTCTCAGCTTTTGTTTTTCAAGCTTCTTCTGGTCAGACGGAGAGATCGTCTCAATTTCCGGATTCCACATGGTTCTTTCCATTGTTCCTCCAAATTCCAATCATAGATGTTACTCAAATCTTGCTGCTCAAATAGAAAACGAACGGGATCGTTAAAATACTCAATAGCGTGGACAACAGGACCATAGCACCGGCAAAACGGCTGTCCACCCCATAGCGAAGCGGCAATATAACTGAAAAAACTGCTGACGGCAGCGTTGCTGCAGAAACGACAACGATTCTGGCCGAACCGGTAATACCGAAGATGTTCACCGCTAGCATACCGGCGATAAAACCAAGACCAAAGCGCATCAACAGCCCCGATATCAAGTGGGGATCAGCTCGCAGACGGTGCTTTCTCAATGAACACCCGAGGGCAAAAGTTGCCAGAGCCGGGGCCCCGGCACCACTGTACTTACAGGCATCCAGAAAGGGTTGTGGTATATCGATATTTGCATAGCGGCACCAGAAACCCAAAATGATGGACCACAGCAACGGTGTTTTTAAAATCTCCATAAGACCCGAAAATGTGAACCCTCCTGCCACAATGAAGATTCCGAGTGTAAAAATATAAAACGTCTGGATCTGATCATAAATGACGATCTGGTTCACTTCCCCGGCGCCTCCCCACAACCCCATCAAGGGAATGCCAAGAAATCCTGTGTTGATAAAAACAATCGGTGGTAAAAAGGCGCGTTTATCAAGGTTGAAAACATGGCAGTAGATCAGCGACGCGATCAACAGAAACAAAAGTACAAAGCTTACCGCCCCACCGAGTCTCATCGTATCATTGAGATTGATTGAAGATGTGTAAAGGGAGTAGAAGACAAGCATGGGCATAAAAAAATCAGTAACAACCCGAACAAGGGTATCTTCCGACAGGGCGAACAACCACGAACAGATATAACCACCCAGGGCGAGTAGAATCAATGGCAGCAGGATTAGATAAGGGTTTGCAATCACCATAAACCTCTCTATTGAACATTACCTCAGAATCAACTTGGCTACCCCTAACACACGTTGAACCAGGATGCAAATCTTGCGACAGCCGGATTCCTTTCTGCTTGACAAGTTCAAAAGCAGAGGGCAGGTTAACCGTAAATAACTATTTTGTTATAAAATAGAATTGAAGAAAGTGAATGGGGGAAATGATGCCTGACAAAAAGAATGCCACGCTTAACACAGAGCAATTGGCAAGGGTGTTAGATAAGACCCCGGCTGGTATAACGGTAATAGACAAGGAAGGCCACATTCTTTACTACAATGAATTTTGTGCAAGGTTTGTGGACAGAAAACCAGAATACATCGGCAAAAACATAGCATTCTGCCATCAAAAACCTGAAAGCATAGAGAAAATAAAGAGAATCTTATCAGAGCTGAGTGACGGTAAAAGAAAGACGTTTTATTATGAGGCGGAAAGAGGCGGGAATAAATTGGGCGTAACCGTTTCCCCTTTTGATATCCATGGTAAACAGATAGGATTCATTCAGTGTTTTTCAATCATACATTAACAGTGAAAACTATTTGATGCATCGACACAACTACCCCCCCGCTTTTCAATCCTGGCTGACCTTGTGTTTAGGAATCGCGTTTTATTTTTCAGGTTTTTTACATATAATTGGCACCGCGGTGATTGCGGACCAGCTCATGGGCGAAGTCAATATAGGTGCGGCGTCCCGTGGCAA
>JASJGV010000172.1:0-4793 GCA_033791325.1 Desulfobacterales bacterium
TGACAATGGCACCCGAAAACCCCAGTCGCTTCATGGACGCAACAGCAAAGCCATTGGCGATGTTGCAAAAGGGCCCTGCCCAGAGAGTCAACCGGTCACGGTTTTCGAACAAAACGGACTGCCAGGGCATGTTCAACACAAAACGCCTGGCCCCTGAACGGACTACCCGATCAACCAGTTCATGGAGCGCCCTTGTTTGCCCGGGCCAAAGCACGGGAGGCAGCCACCACCAGATTTTTTTTACACTATTCTTTGGACATGCCGCCACGGATTCAGGTGACAGCCAAAACCCGGTCTCACCTGAATTGCCCTTGGAAACCGAACCTCTATTCACCCGCATATCAACAAGGGATGCTATTGGATTGATGGGTCGAGGCGTCTTTTCCAGGGACACAGCAGGCCGTTCTGTGTGGTGTTTCAAAGGCTCCCCGATGATCAGCTCCTTCTCAAGTTCCGATATCATGTCGCGAAGATGGCTTTCCTGACGATCCACCAGAAAAACAGGCGCACCCTTTATCCGGCGATCCCGGGAAAGTGCCTTGAGGTGATAACGTCCCCTGGCGGGTACAGATTGTTTCATCCGTCTGACCACGTGCCAGGCATCGTCCTCATAACCGACCCTGAGAACATCACCCGTCATGAGGGCCTCCCGGGGAACCAGGTAAAGCTGGTGTTTTGAACCCTGAACATAGCCCAGAAGTAACCCGGATCCTGTTTGGGCGGACACGTTGATGGGATTCTGCGGCCGCTGGGGCAAAAACCCGTAGTGCGTGGACACCCGTCCCAAAGCCATGGCAAGCAACCCCAGCGCGGCACGCTTCTTTTTGGGATCACTGCCTTCGTCCCGGAGCATCTTGTAGGCGCTTACAGTGTAGTAGACATAGTGGGGCCCCTTTTTCCGGCCTTCGATCTTCCAGGTCCGTATCTGCGGTATTGAAAGAAGCACCTTGACAAGGACATCCAGGCTCAGATCCTGGCACGAAAAATACCTTTCATCACCATGTTCTCCACGGTAACGCCGTCTGCATGGTTGGACGCACCGGCCCCTGAGACCGCTCTTCCCACCAAAATAACTGCTCCAGTAACACCTGCCGGAAACACCGTAGCAAAGAGCACCATGAATAAAAACCTCCAGACCCAAATCATCCGGGCACGCTTCCGCCATCAATTTGATCTCATCGATGTTCAGTTCCCGGGGTAACACCACCCGGTCTGCAGAAAGATTATGCCGCACAAGGTTGAGAGCCTCCGGGAAACTCACGTTTGCAAGGGTAGAAAGGTGCAGCTCTTTTTTAAACCCGGTCTTTTGCGCCAGTGCCAACAGGGATAAGTCCTGAACGATCAGTGCATCAGGATTGACCTCGTGTTTCAATCGGTGCAGGAACGCTTCAGCCTTGTCCAGTTCATCGGGTTTTACCAGTGTATTAAAGGCCACATACACCTTGATTCCCCTGGCATGGGCAAGACGTGTCAAGGCGGCCAGCTCTTCAAAGGTAAAGTTGGGCGCCGCCATGCGGGCAGAAAATTGTTTCAAGCCACAATAAACAGCATCTGCACCGGCTGCTATGGCTGATACAAAAGAAGCCCTGTTTCCAGCCGGAGCCAAAATTTCGGGCTTTGTCGGATGATTGTTTTCCTGTAAATTCATAATGCTCCCGTAAACCGAGACCCCATGCGAGTCCGGAGTGTCGCCCGTTTCGCTAACCCGGAAATTTCATGAGATTTGGTGTTTGATGTTTTGAGCTGAAATGCCTTGCGCCAGTGCCTATCAGACTCGTTAAACTTCCGGGTTAATAGGTTGACTTGAAACCATTTCTAATATATTTTACGCTCACAATTAGAGAAAGTTCAACACAATTATTATCGAAATCCGGGTGTGCAACCAAACTTGCATTTTTTTGAAATTCGATTTTTCAACGCTGCTTGTACTATCACCGACCATCAGCAGCACTGTGGATATGCTACAGGCCTCCCGAAAGGGCCCTTTTCTGCTGATAAAGTAGCGACAACGTCGCGTTTCATAAAATCGTGGCTACGGTTTTATTACGGGTAACAAGGGATATGAATACCAGAGGACCTTCGACTTCTGATTCTACCAGAGAAAGGGTTTATCTCGACTTTTACAATTTAGACGAATCACCTTTTTCCATTACGCCTGATCCTGAGTATCTCTATTATTCCGTAACGCATCAAAATGCCATCAACAAACTGCTTTACGGTATCAACAGCCGCATGGGGTTTCTCCTCCTGGTGGGGGAAGTCGGCACCGGTAAAACCACCATCTGCCGATCCCTGCTGGACAATCTGGAAAACAAGGCCTCTACGGTCTATATCATCAATCCATCCCTGTCAGGCACCGAGCTCATTTCCAGCATTCTGGACGACCTAAACATTGCCTATCCAAAAGATGCCTCAAAAAAAGAGCTGATCAATGCACTCAACAGCTTTTTCCTGACCGCCGATAGTGACAAACCTTTGGTCATCATTATCGATGATGCCCAAACCATGCATATCGATTCCCTGGAAGACATGCGGTTGCTGTCCAACCTGGAAACAGACAAAGAAAAGCTGCTCCAGATCCTTCTCGTGGGTCAGCCGGAATTGTTAACGCAGCTTTCCAGACCTGAAATGAGACAGCTCAAACAACGCGTCGCCCTGACCTGCCGGCTCGATGCTCTATCCAGGACCGAGGTGGAGGGATATATTTCCCGACGGCTGTTTGTAGCCGGAGACAAGGGGCGTATCCGCTTCAAATCAGATGCCATCCGCCGTATCTTCTCCATATCCAAGGGAACGCCCAGAATAATCAACCGCCTCTGCGATTATGCCCTCACAGCCGGGTATGTGGCCGACACCCATGAAATCAGCCAGGGACATGTCAAAAAAGCCGTCAAAGAACTTAAGGGGCTCTGGGAAGGTGATACAAGTGCCATATCCTCTGCTTCAGGCAAACGTAAGTGGCTTCTCATCTTGGCCGTGATAAGCCTCGTCTATTCAGGCATTGTCGTGGCTGTCTGGTATATGGCACCCAGATATCTTCCAACGCCCCCTTTAGCAGGATCACCCCCAATAGCCGAATCACTCCCCCAGACCAAGCTTGAGCCAGTTCCGGTAGCCATGGCCAAACAAGAGGCACCCCAACCGGGCGCGACCCTGGAAGAAAACATGGCCAAAACCACACGCGAAAACGAAACACCACCACCCATGGAAACAACGGCAACATCGCCGGACAAGCGGAACAAAACCTATATCATACGGGTAGCGTCTTTCAGAACCCTTAAGCGCGTGGAAAAAGCCACAGCCCAGTTACGTAAAAATGATATTCAATCCTATTCGAAATTCGTTGATCTTGGAGAAAAAGGCCAGTGGTACGGACTGTACACCGGACGTTTCAAGACCCTGGAGGAAGCCATACAGTTCAGGGCTGACCACAAGCTATATGATGCGGTTATTGAACATCGCTACGCCGAAGAATGAAATTGTATCAATATGTTATCCCATGAGATATAACCCGATAGTATCCACTGGTGAAGTCTATGAGCCTAATGAATGATGCTTTGCGAAAAAAGAAAAAAGAAGGAAAGGACCCTTCCGGCTCGGCTATTTTTAAAGATGATTCCGGAAAGAATTCCAAAAACAAAGTCAGGATCTATGCCATCGCAGCTATCGTTCTGCTTGTCTGTGTCATCGCCGGTTTTTATCTTTATGAGATGATATCTCTTTCACGACCGACAGCCCCTGCCCTGCAGTCACCCCCAATGGCAGAACCACGTGTTATCCCGCCCGAAGAACCTGTTTCTCCGGGTCAAGATGGTGACATGCCTGCGTCATCCAAAACAGCAATGTCCCTAGACCATCTGCCAGAAAAGCAGGCTGCCCCATCCAATACAACCGCAATGAAACCAGCTTCACCTACACCGGGATCCGCGGTAGGGAAGACGGCTACGGCAACAGCACCCTTGAAAACAGCTGAGCAACCACAGAAAGCAATGCTCCCAAAGACACCCCCACCCGTCATCGAGCCTGAAGAGAGCAGACCCCAGCCTGAACCGGCCGGTAACACAAACCTGAATCCAACAGAAGAGACTGTCAGTGCAATCAAAACGGGAGCAGACCCTGTTGAAGACCTCTT
Source organism: Desulfobacterales bacterium (assembly GCA_033791325.1). Taxonomy (GTDB): domain Bacteria; phylum Desulfobacterota; class Desulfobacteria; order Desulfobacterales; family B30-G6; genus B30-G6. Next base: position 4,133 of record JASJGV010000172.1, read on the forward strand.
TTACCGCAAAGGCCTAAGTTACCATCGCCAAAATAAGCTTGAACCGGCTATCCAGATGTACCAGGCGGTATTGAAAAAAAACCCCGATCATCGTTCGACCCGCTTTAACCTGGCATCTGCCTATATCCAGGTGGGTGCGTTTACAGAAGCCCGTATTATCCTGGAAGAACTGAATCGGCAGGAACCTGAAAATCCGGAAATATTATCGAACCTGGCTGTCGTGGAGATCGGTCTGGACAGACCCGAAGAGGCCCTCACCTTTTTGGAAAGCGCCGAAAAAAGTTACGCAGCGCCAACATTCGAAATTCTGTTTCACAAGGGGGCGGCCTACAGTCGCATGGGAGACTTTGAAACAGCCCTTGACATGTACCGGAAAGCGGAAAGACTGGCGCCCGAAAACCCCAGGCTCCAGCTGAACACGGCCATCGTTCATGACAATCTGGCCCAATACGACCAGGCCATCGGCCACTACCAGATTTTTCTGGACCGGAACACATCCCTGACCACCACGGAGCAGCGTGAGATCGAAACGCGTGTGAGAGAACTGAAAGCATATCTGTCACAGGAAAATTCCCGGCCAGCGACAAACCCGCAGGCAGAATCCGAACAAGCAGAATAGATATCTGGGGCGATGGGGCCAGATCCTGATGTTACTCTATAG
>JASJGV010000173.1:0-3565 GCA_033791325.1 Desulfobacterales bacterium
CCCAGAGATATTATGACCCGTCATGCCTTTGAAAATGCCATGGTGGTCATTTCCGCCCTGGGGGGATCCACCAATGCCGTCCTGCATCTGATTGCCATGGCCCGGGCAGTGAATGTCAGCCTGACCATTGACGACTTCCAAAAAGTCAGTGACAGGGTTCCCTTGTTGGCAGACATGAAACCGAGTGGCCGCTATATGCAGGAAGATCTGGATCGTGCCGGCGGCATTCCAGCCCTGATGAAATACTTGCTGGCGGAAGGGATGCTGCACGGGGAGTGTCTGACGGTTACCGGTAAAACCCTGGCTGAAAACTTGGCAGATGTCGCGGCATTGACCAAAAATCAGAAAGTCATCAGCACCCTGGAGCGACCGATTCACAAAAAGGGACACATCCGGATTTTACGGGGGAATCTGGCACCGGAAGGCGCGGTAGGTAAGATCACCGGCAAGGAGGGCGTCATGTTCACCGGGCCGGCCAATGTTTTTGACTCCGAGGAACAGATGCTGGCAGCGTTGCAGAATCACAAGATAAAAAAGGGTGATGTGATCATTATACGCTACGAAGGACCCAAGGGTGGGCCGGGCATGCCGGAAATGCTGACACCCACGTCGGCTGTCATGGGGGCCGGTCTTGGCAGTTACGTGGCCCTGTTGACTGACGGTCGATTTTCCGGTGGATCACATGGCTTTATCGTGGGGCACATCGCACCGGAAGCCCAGGTGGGTGGTCCCATTGCATTAATAGGCAATGGGGATAAAATCACAATCGATGCCACCGCCAACACCATCAGTGTTGATCTGAGCAATGAGGAGCTAACCACCCGGCGCAATTCGTGGACCGCACCGCCCTACAAGGTGAGCAGGGGCACGCTGTACAAATATATCAAAAACGTGAAATCTGCTTCGGAAGGCTGTGTGACGGACGAATAAGCCTTTTGATCATCTCCAAAAAAGATAATCAAAAGGGAGGGTTCAAGGGTTCGAGGGGGATACAAGGGTTGGCGGGTGGCTGAAAGCTGTGAGCAGACAGCAGTATCCCAGCCTCCAAGCACCCCTCGCTTTCCAGCATACGATGTTGGATGTTCGACGTTCATTTCTTAATAATTATGACCCCAGAGGATCGTGGCTTTCCTCAAACCGGGTGATGTCTTTTTCATACCGCAGGGTCTGCGCAATATCATCCATTCCATTCAGCAGGCGCTCTTTTGTGCCGGGTTCTATATCAAATTCGAACGTATGTGCCGGGTCTGTTCCTAAGACAATCTTTTGCTCAACCAGATCGATGGTGGCTTTCAGGCCTTTGTGTGTCTCAATAAGCCCAAGGAGCTTATCCACCTGATCCTCTGATAATTCGATGACCAGAAGTCCATTTTTTGCAGCGTTGATCCGAAAGATGTCGGCAAAGGCCGGCAGTGATTTCTCTCCCATCTCTTTAGCCGGGGCAATAATCGCCCGATAACCGTCCTGGACCAGGGCCCAGACCGCGTGTTCACGGCTGGAACCGCATCCGAAATTATTTCCGGTCACCAGAATGGAACGACCCTCAAAGCGTTTCTGGTTAAGTTCAAAATCCGGGTTGGGTTCACCGGCGGATGTATAGCGCCAGTCAAAAAAGGCATTGGGTCCGTATCCAGTGCGTTCTATCGATTTTAAAAACTGCTTGGGAATAATGGCATCGGTGTCTATGTTGGCCCGATTGAGCGTGGCCACAATACCGGTGTGTATGGTAAATGGTTTCATGGTGATTCCTTTCAGGTATTGAGCCATTGGCGGATATCAACAAATTTGCCTGCCACGGCAGCAGCTGCAGCCATCTCCGGGCTGACCAGATGCGTACGACCGTCTTTTCCCTGGCGACCTTCAAAATTGCGGTTTGATGTGGCGGCCGCACGTTGCCGCGGCTGCAACTGATCCGGATTCATGGCCAGGCACATGCTGCAACCGGCATATCGCCATTGTGCGCCGGCTGCCTTGAAAATTTTATCCAGCCCTTCGGCTTCTGCCTGGAGGCGGATCTGGTGTGAACCGGGTACAACGAGCAGGTCAACCTGGTCGGCTTTTTTTCTACCATCCAGGATGGCTGCGGCCTGTCTCAAATCTTCTATGCGTGAGTTGGTGCAGCTGCCGATGAAGACAACATCCACGGGTACATCGGTCATTTTAGTGCCTGGTTTCAAACCCATATAGGCCAGTGCATTATCAACATCCGATCGGCTGTACCCCTCCGTGGAACCCGGTTCTGGTACCGGCTGATCAATATCGATTACCATCCCCGGATTGGTTCCCCAGGTGACCTGGGGTGCAATGCGGGCGGCATCGATGGTAAGGGACCGGTCGAATTCGGCATCGGTGTCACTGGGCAGTGTCCGCCAGTAGGCCACGGCACGATCCAGATTTTCACCCCGGGGCGCATAGGGGCGTTCTTTGCTGGTGATATAATCGATGGTGGTATCGTCCGGGGCAATCATACCGGCCCGGGCACCGGCTTCGATGCTCATATTACACATGGTCATACGTGCTTCCATGGAAAGGGCGCGCACCGCTTCACCGCAGAATTCCAGCACAGAGCCTGCTCCGCCGGCAGTGCCTATGGCACCGATCATTTTGAGTACCATATCTTTTGAAAACACGTGGGGTCCAGGTCGGCCTTCAAATGCCATTTTATATGTACCGGGCTTGCGTTGCACCAATGTCTGCGTTACAAGAACATGCTCTACTTCCGAGGTCCCTATACCAAAGGCCAGCGCGCCAAAGGCACCGTGGGTCGATGTGTGGGAATCGCCACAGACAATGGTGAGACCCGGGAGCGTGATTCCCATTTCTGGGCCTATGACATGCACGATACCCTGGTGGTCATCGCCAATATCGAAAAGTTTGACGCCAAAATCGTGGCAGTTTTTTCGAAGTGCATCTACCTGGTTTTTGGACACCGGGTCATCAATATTCAAACGCTCCTCGGTGGTAGGGACATTGTGATCCATGGTGGCAAAGGCCAGGTGCGGAGCGCGGATGGCATGTCCGGCTATCCGCATTCCTTCAAATGCCTGGGGGCTGGTAACCTCGTGCACAAGATGGCGGTCGATATAGAGCAGCGTTGACCCATCCGGCAGTTCCCGAACCTTATGTTTGGTCCATATTTTTTCGAACAGTGTTTTTCCCATACCGACCCTTTTCTGTGATAAGGTTATTTACATTGATGCTTGAACAGTACTAAAATGGTAATTCAAATGGATTAAGTCAAGCCAAAGGGATGGAATTGTAGCCAAAAAAGAAAACGTGTTTATATTCCATTTTCTGGATCATCTCGAAAAGAGTTGATCCAAATGAAGGGTTCGAGGGGAAACAGACTGTTTTAAGTTTTAGGTGTTTGGTTTTAAGTCCAGCCAAGAGCTAAAAGCCGACAACCGTCAGGTTGTCCAGGGAGACCGCTCCATTAGCCTTTTAGCAGTTTAGACTGTAGACCGCTAACAGCCTAACAGTCTAATAGTCTACAGCCTATAGCCTATTTTTTAATCCTGTTCCTTGTCAACAAGACCGGGTATCTTAAAGGAAGGATACGATATAT
>JASJGV010000174.1:0-4969 GCA_033791325.1 Desulfobacterales bacterium
ATGCAGGAATTGGGGGCCATACCCGAGGGAAACATCCTCCTGAAGCCAAATACCGTTATCGCACATCCTGAAATCTTTCCCCATGCTTTCACACGCAAGGAATTTCTGGACGGGGTGATTACTGCCACAAAATCAGTTGCACAGAATGTCAAAGAGATCGCTGTGGGGGAAAGATGCGGTATTGTCATACCGACCCGCTTCAGTTTCAAAAACGCCGGGTACCCTGAAGTCATAAAAAAGCATGGGGTCAAGACCCATTATTTTGATGAAGTCAAGCAAGTTCCAGTCGAAATAAAGGGTAGCGAAAACTTGAGACGCCAAATGTTCATACCCAAGCCGGTTGTTGACGCTGATTTTCTTATCAACCTGCCTAAATTCAAAGCCCATCCCTGGAGTCGAATGACTTTGAGTCTCAAAAACTTTATCGGTATCCAGGATGACCGACACCGCCTTGTGGACCACAACCAGTTCTTGGAACACAAGATCGCCGATCTGCAAGAAATCATACAGCCAAAATTTATTGCCATTGACGGGATCACTGCGGGTCAGAAGATGATGTTGACCCCGACACCTTTTCCCCTGGGTGCCATCGTGATGGGTACCAATTCCTGTGCCGTGGACACGGTAGGTTGTCACATGGTTCACGCGGACCCTAATGAAGTCATTCATCTCCGTCTTACGTCCCAGAGGGGCTTTGGCCCCATGGATATCGCGGAGATAGAGGTTCTGGGTGATTTTCCTTTGGAGGAGGTACGGGGCCATACCAGGGGGTTTGCTTTCTGCATGGAAAAAATCGATGACTACTTTGACAAGGATAGCAACCTGTCTTGTACCGTGGGAACATTTCCAGAGGCACATTCACCTGATTACTGCTGGGGTGGATGCCCGGGTGCGCTGCAGGAGGCCATGCATATTTTTAGAGGTTTATATCCCCATGTCGATAAAGAAATGAAAAAAATCCGCTATGTAGTCGGCAAGGTTGAGGGCCCCCTCAATCTTGCGGATGACGAAAGGGTCATTTTTGCCGGGAATTGTACCAGTTGGCAGGGGGAGATCGGTGGTGAAAAGGTAACCATTGAAAGCCAATATAAAAGACCTGATGAAGTAGACGAGACCAAAACCAAGACAAACGACATGTTGGTTAAAACGGTTACGGCTCTTTTCAAGGCCTATACGAATAAAGGATCAAGATATCTGCATGTCAAGGGATGCACACTCTCGGTTGCCGAGCATGTTAATTTTTTGTCGGCCCTGGCCGGGATTAAAAATCCTCATTTTGATCTGAGGCTATCCATCGGTTTGACAATGACATACCTGCAGATGCGATTTAAACGGTTCTACAACCGGCTGATTGGCGTATAAATAAAATTGATACGCGGTTTTAGGGATTGAATTCAGAATGCCGAATCCAGGTTTCAATGTTTTTACCAGCAACCGTCTTGAAATTCTCGTGGAAAAGCTGGCTCTGGAACTTCGTGGACCGCTCTCCTCGCCCATTGAGAAAGATTTGATCATTGTACAGAGCCAGGGGATGGCTCGGTGGGTTTCCATGGAACTGGCCGGAATCAACCGCATCTGTGCCAACTGTTTTTTTCCTTTCCCGAACGCCTTTTTGAATCATCTGTGTCAAGCACTGCTGCCCGGTGTTTCTGAATCCCCAGTGTTCGATGGCAATGCCCTGGCATTCAAAATTATGACGATTCTACCCGGATGTCTGCATAAGCCTGCATACAGCACCCTGCGATCCTACCTCTCTGACGATCAGGAGGATGTAAAGCTGTTCCAGCTTTCAAGCAAGATCGCTGATTTGTTTGACCAGTACCTGGTCTTTAGGCCCGGGATGATTCTCGACTGGGAACAGGGCAAAAAGCCTGAAGATTTCAACCAGCACTGGCAGGCAGACCTGTGGGTGGCGATCAACACATCCGCTGAACCCGTTCACCGCGCACACTTACGTGAGATGTTGTTTGAAAGACTATCAAACGACGATACCGATCTTTCATTCCTGCCGGAGCGGGTTTCAGCTTTTGGTATTTCGCACCTTCCCTTATTTCATCTTCAGATATTGGCAGCCGTTTCCAGGCATGCCCAGGTTAATCTATTCCTCATGAATCCCTGTAGAGAATATTGGGAAGAAATCGTTACCAACAGAGATATCCGCCGCATAAGAGAACATTACGTGGCCAGGGATATTGAATCCCAGGACCTGCACCTCGATAAGGGGAACAGGATTCTTTCGACCATGGGCGCACTCGGGAGAGATTTTATTTCCATGATCAGTGAACTCGACTGTGAACAGATCGAAATGTTTGATCCGTCACCCCGGCAGACCATGCTCTCGACCATACAAACCGATATTTTAGATCTGGTTGAGCCATCTGTCCCATTTGATCAGGAAATCAAGAGCAGCAATGATACAACAGAGAGCAAACACGAAACGCCGCCCCCACTGGCCGGAGATGGCAGTATTGTCATGCATGCCTGTCACAGCCCCATGCGGGAGATCGAGGTTCTTTATGACAGCATTCTTGCCATGCTGGAGGAGGATCCTGTCCTGATGCCTCGGGATATCCTGGTTATGATTCCGGATATTGAAACATACGCGCCGTTCATATATGCCGTGTTCGATACCGTTGCCGAAGAAAAAATGCGCATTCCATTCAGCGTCGCCGATAGAAGTATCATCAAAGAGAGTCGTGTCATCGAGGGTTTCATGGCCATTCTCGACCTGACGGAAAGCAGGTTGGAGGCAGGGAAGGTCCTTTATCTGCTGGAATATTCCGTCATAAGAGAGAAGTTTGGACTGATTGAAAAAGATTTATCCCGTATAGAAGGATGGGTAAAAGATGTCAATATCCGGTGGGGCAGGGATGCGGCCTCCCGCTCTCTACTGGGACTCCCGGCGGTGAATGAAAACACATGGGAGGCAGGGATCCAGCGCCTGCTCCTGGGGTTGGCCATGACAGGCAACGATCGAAATCTGTTTTCTGATATTCTTCCCTATGACAACATGGAAGGGGAAGATGGTCTTTTGCTCGGCAGATTTCTTGATTTTTTAAGGTGTTTGTTTCAAACCTGCGCAAACCTGGAACAACCCAAAACAATTTGCCAATGGGCTGCTGCTTTTGTCACCGTTTCGAATCAGATGTTTTCTTCCGGGGAACCGTTTGAAAGAGATCTGCAGATACTACGCAAAACAACTGATCAGATGGTCGAAAATGCTCAAGTTTCCGGATTCGAGAATAGACTTGACATCGAGGTCGTCAAAACCTGTCTGCGCAACAGCCTCGAGGGCAATATTTTTGGTTCAGGATTCATCTCGGGTGGTGTTACATTCTGTGCCATGCTTCCCATGCGTAGCATACCCTTCAAGATTATTTGTCTGGTGGGACTGAGTACGGACGAATTTCCCCGGGATGTACGAAATCTGAGTTTTGATTTGATGGCGGGTCACCCCGTGAAAGGGGATCGATCCAGACGGGAGGATGATAAATACCTTTTTCTCGAAGCCTTGATTTCAGCCAGGGAAAAACTGTATATCAGTTATATAGGACAAAGCGTTCAGGACAACACAAGAATCGCTCCCTCGGTCCTGGTCAGTGAACTCATTGATTATATACAGGATCGGTTCGGTGTTAACCCGGATATATTGGTCAAACATCATCCGTTGCAGGCATTTTCCCCGGCGTACTTTCAGGAGAAAAGCCCCTTTTTCAGTTATTCTCAGGAAAACTTCGCGGCAGCTACCCGACAAAATGCAAGGGCAGTTTATCACAGGTTTGTTGCGGGCAGTCTGGGGCCACCGTCAGAAGAATGGCGTCAGTTGGATGTCGAGGCGTTGTGCCTTTATTTCAAGAACCCCGCCAAATTCCTGATGCAAAAGCGCCTGGGTATTGTGTTTGGAGCGTTGGCGGTTTTGCCGGACGACCGGGAAGCTTTCAGGCTGGAGGGCCTGGACAGATATCTGGTGGAGCAGGAATTGTTTCGGTATCAGGTGCAAGGGGTCGAACTGAATGATTTAAAGCCCGCTATAGATGCAAGGGGTATTCTCCCACACGCGGAAATCGGTTTATATGAATTCAAGCGGATGTCCCGGGATATCAAAAGGTATGGTGATTTTCTAACAAGCTATATCAGGGAGGGGAGGGAGCCGGAGACGCAGGCATTTGAACTGATAGTGGACGACTTTACATTGACAGGAGGTATTCCCGGCATCTATGACGACAATTGCCTTTACTTTCGTTTTGCACGATGGAACCCCGGGGATATGGTCCGCCTGTGGATATATCATCTGGTCCGCTGTTGTCTGACAGATGGGCTTTCAGGGAAGAGCTGGTACATTGCTCGTGACGCGGTGTTTGCGTTTAAACCGGTGAGTAACGGTCATATGATTTTGAAAACGCTCCTGGCGATCTTTTGGGAGGGCCTGGTTGAACCGATTCATTTTTTTCCGGCATCATCCTACGCCTATGCCGAACAGGTGATACAATATTCAAGAAAACGCGAAGCAGGGTTGAAGTCTGCCGAGAAAAAGTGGGTCAATGATCGTTTTTGGTCTGAATCGGCCGACCCGTATGTTGCCTTCTGTTTTGAAGGATTGAATCCCCTGGACAATCGTTTTGAAACCCTTGCGGAAAGTGTTTTCAGTCCGATAATGGCGCACTTGCATGAGATGGAAGGTCCTTAATTTAACGAGATCAAAAAGTTTTTCGGTCTTAAAAAAAGCGACAACGTCGCGTAAAATAAAATCGTCTCAACGATTTTATACCGCTTGTCATAATAATGTTCCGAAAATAGGATGGCGACATAAGGGTTTGTAGCAGAAAAACGGTCCTCAATCGGAACGTTTTTCTGACAACCCCTATATAAGGATAAAGCAAATGTCAGAAAAATATCAAAAGACCTATCCCATATCATGGGAACAGCTGCACAGGGATTCAAAAGCACTTGCATGGCGGTTGCTGGATCA
>JASJGV010000175.1:0-5298 GCA_033791325.1 Desulfobacterales bacterium
ATGTCAAGTTGAGACCGGTGGATATGGCTACGGAGGGAATCTTTGTCTGTGGTACGGCACACAGCCCCAAGTTGATATCAGAGACCATATCTCAGGCCAATGCAGCCGCCTCTCGGGCCACTACATTTCTTGCTCAGCCGGAGCTTACCCTGTCTGCCATTACGGCCTGGGTGGATCCCGACCACTGTGCTTCGTGTCTCGTGTGTGTTCGGTCATGCCCCTATGGGGTCCCGAAGATCAATGAAGAAGGGGTAAGTGAAATAGATATCGCTTTGTGTCATGGATGCGGTGTGTGTGCATCGGAATGCCCGGCCAAGGCCATTGAATTGAACTGGTATGAAGATGATCAACTGATCTGCAAGATAGAATCCTTGCTGGAGGGGGTCCTATGAGCCAAGAGTTTGAACCGATTGTCATCGCTTTTTGTTGCAACTTCTGAGGATACACAGCCGCGGACCTGGCAGGTTCCATGCGTCTGACATATCCAACCAATGTCAAGATTATTCGTGTCCCATGTACCGGCAAAGTGGATCTTCTGCATATTTTAAGAGCCTTTGAAAAGGGTGCTGATGGTGTTTACGCCGTGGGCTGCATGGAGGGCGACTGCCATTACACCAGTGGTAATTTCAGAGCCCGAAAACGGATAGAACAAGCCAAGAAGATATTGGATACCGTGGGTGTAGGCGGCCAACGGGTTGAAATGTTCAATATGGCATCGAGCGAAGGACCCATGTTCGCTGAAGTAGCAGTCAAAATGGTGGACAGGATTAAGGAACTTGGACCCAATCCGATCAAGCTGCAGAAAAAAAAGGCAGCATGACTTAAACCAACTGATCTGGTTATGGAAAGTAAAAGGATGAAACTATGATTGTCGCCGACAAAAAACCGATTGAAGAGATTATTGAGGACATCAAGGCTCACGAGAAAGTACTGGTGCTGGGATGCAATGAATGCGTCACAGTCTGTGAAGCAGGGGGGAAAAAGGAGGTGGGAATTCTGGCCTCAGCCCTGCGCATGTATTTTCTGAACCAGGGCAAGGAAATGAAGATCGATGAAGAGACCCTCGAGCGTCAATGCGACCACGAATATCTCGAGGAGATTCGCGATAGCATCGATCAATATGACGCCGTGGTTTCAGTTGCCTGCGGTGTCGGTGTCCAGTTTATGGCCGAAAAATATCATTCAACACCCATTTACCCCGGTGTTAACACATGCTTTATGGGTGCTACGGAAGAACGCGGCCTGTGGACCGAGCGATGTCAGGGTTGCGGCCAGTGCATTTTATCCCGTACCGGCGGAATCTGTCCTGTTTCCCGATGTGCAAAAAGAGTCATGAACGGGCCCTGTGGCGGATCGAGCAAAGGGATGTGTGAAATAAGCAAGGAACTGGTATGTGCCTGGCAGCTGATCGTTGAACGTCTCAAGGCCCTGGACAGGTTTGATGAATATGAAGATTTGAGTCCGATTAAAGACTGGTCCACCGACCGGGCAGGCGGACCCCGAAAAGTTGTGAGGGAGGATGTGCAGCCATGAAAACGAAGACACCGAGTCGCTTGGAAAAGGTTCTCTCTGCCGGACATATGGCCGTAACCTCAGAGTGCGGTCCTCCGCGAGGCACTGATCCGGAAGCAATTATTAAAAAGGCAGAACTGATCAAGGATCATGTGGATGCCATAAATATAACAGACAATCAGACGTCGGTAACCCGTATGTGCAGCCTGGCAGCCTGTATCCGCCTCAAGCTCATGGGGCTGGACCCCGTACTGCAAATGGTGACACGTGACCGGAACCGCATAGCTCTTCAAAGCGATATTCTGGGCGCTGCATCTTTTGATATCGCCAACATCCTATGTCTTTCAGGTGATCATCAGAGTTTTGGAGACTGTGCCCAGGGACAGAATGTTCACGATCTCGACTCCATGCAGTTGGTCCAGACGGTGCGCCAAATGCGAGACGAAGGAAAATTTCTGGGGGGTGACGATATCAAGCGGGCGCCGCAAATGTTTGTGGGCGCCGCCGCAAACCCTTTTGCAGACCCTTTTGAAATCCGTGTCCCGAGACTCGCTAAAAAGATCAAGGCAGGAGCCGAGTTTATCCAGACACAGTGCATTTACAATCTGGACAAATTTGAAGAGTGGATGAAACTAACCAGAGATCGCGGTCTACACGAACAGGTCTATATCCTGGCCGGCATGACGCCCATGAAATCTGCGGGAATGGCCAAGTACATGAAAAACCGTGTTCCGGGAATGGATGTCCCGGATACGCTGGTCAAGCGTTTGTCTGATACGCCCAAGGAAAAACAGGCCGAAGTGGGTAACAAGAACTGCATCGCGGATATTCAGCGCTTGTAATTGGTGGAAGGCGTCATCGGTTTTCACGTCATGGCCATCGAGTGGGAGGAAATGGTTCCCGTAATCGTGGAAAAGGCAGGTCTGTATCCAAGGCCCCAGGTATAGAAATAAGACCACTTGGATTATTTCTAAAGGAATTGTTTAAATTAAGGACTCAAGGGACCAAGGATAACGGGTTCCACGTGAGCTACTTAACGTATAAAGAGGAGGTTTTCCATGACAGATAAAAAAAGAATTCTGGTAGTAGATGATGAACCTGATTTCTGCTCCATTGTTCAGGGACAGCTTGAAAAAGAAGGGTTTGATGTTGAACTGGCTTACAATGGTGTGGAAGGCATGGAAAAGGTTCAGGCCAATCCGCCAGATGCCATTGTGCTCGATGTGATGATGCCGGAAAAGGACGGTTACGAGATGTGCAAGGAACTTAAGGCAGACAGTAAGCTTTGCGACATTCCGGTGCTGCTGCTGACGGCCGTGGCATCCCATGTAACCTCCACACGCTATTCCCATGCCGACGGCATGAGTACCGAGGCCGACGATTATATCGCCAAGCCTGCGTCCGCTGAAGCGATATCCCAAAGCATCAGACAGATGCTCAACATGTAAACAGAGGAAAGCGGACCAGGGTCGAATACGTATACGGAATCCTTTCCTGATGTCCAAATTGTGTGAGGAGTCAACCATGTCAATGCCGGTTCTTGAAATAAATAGAAAAAAGAGTGTCTTCAAGGATGAGGTCATGAAAATTCTACCGGAGGGTGGAAACCTGAACCTCTGTCTGACCTGCGGTCTCTGTTCTTCCGGTTGCCCTGCGACGGGGCTGGAGGGGATGGACCCGAGAAAGTTTTTGAGAATGGCTTCTCTCGGACTCGATGAGGAGGTCCTGAGCTCCAAGTGGGCATGGATGTGTACCATGTGCCAGCGCTGTATTTATGCTTGCCCCATGAAGATCGATATTCCGGGATTGGTTTTTAATGTGAGAAATCGATGGCCCAAGGACGATTTGCCCAAAGGCATCCATGGATCATGTGAAATGTCATTTAAGAATGAGACCTGCAGCGCCATGGGGGCAACAGAAGAGGATTTTATCTTCGTGGTGGAAGATGTGCTTGAAGAATATCAGGAATCCCAACCGGAGTTCAAAGAGATGCGGGCCCCCATCAATAAGGCAGGGTCGGAGTTTTTCCTGAACCAGAATTCCCGGGAACCCGTAACCGAACCGGATGAGATGGTACCATTGTGGAAAATTCTCCACACGGTGGGTGCAGACTGGACCTACGGTTCAAAGGGGTGGGCAGCCGAGAACTACTGCCTGTTTCTGGCCGACACGGAGAAATGGGAAAAAAACGTCCGCATAAAAGCCAAAGCCGTGGACGATCTGGGGTGTAAAGTCTGGCTCAATACCGAGTGAGGGCACGAATTTTTCTCAGTCCGGGTCGGACTGAACAAATTCAACATTAAACATAATTTCGAAGTCAAATCCATCATTGAATATTATGCGCAGTGGATGCGTGAAGGAAAACTGAAGGTCAACTCCGGCTGGAACAAGGACCTGGGGGTCAAGTTTACGGTACAGGATCCCTGCCAACTGGTGAGAAAGTCACTCGGAGATCCCATAGCGGAAGACCTTCGTTTCATCGTCAAGACCATCGTGGGTGAAGAAAACTTTGTCGACATGACACCCAATCGATCCAACAATTTCTGCTGTGGCGGGGGGGGTGGGTTTCTTCAATCGGGTTTACCGGAAGAGCGGCGTTATTATGGTCGCAGAAAATTTGAACAGATAGCTGAAACCAAAGCTACATATTGCATCACGCCTTGTCATAATTGCCATTCTCAGATTCACGATCTGAAAGAGCATTACAAGGGTAACTACCATACCTTACATCTCTGGACCGTCATGTGTCTTGCCATGGGCATTCTGGGTGAGAACGAGCGCGCAGACCTGGGACCGGATTTGGTGGATGTGGATCCGTATCCAAACCCTGAAATTTTATAATATTTCAGAGACGCTTTCCGGTCTTTGCCTATGGTTAAAGCCTAACTCAAATGATAAACGCTGTTTATTGACAAAGCCGGACGCATAAAACTATGCAGGTCTATTGTATCATTTCCGATGAACGGGCATATCGCGCAAAATCCACGGCGATTTTCTCAACAGTCTTGAAGCGCATGGGGATCAAAGGAACCTATGTGCCGTTCAAGGTTGCACCGGATCAGGTGGGCCAGGCCCTGCAGAGCCTTCGCGTATTGAATATTGCCGGTGCAAATGTAACCGTACCCTATAAGGAAGCGGTCATCCCCTATCTGGACATCCTGTCCGAGGGCGCCAACATCATTGGGGCTATCAATACCATCGTTCTCAACGGAGATAAGCTTAAAGGTTACAACACCAATGCCATCGGATTTATGGATGCCTTGTCTAATGCCGATTTTAATGTTGAAGATAAGTCTGCCATGGTTTTTGGCACCGGGGGGGCTGCCCGGGCGGTTGTGTTTATCTTAAATTGGTTGCGTACAAAAACAATCTTCGTGGCAGGTCGAGACGAGACAAAAATGCAGGAGATGGTGAAAAGATTCGGTGGAGAGGCCAGAGCACTGTCTTCCCTGGAGGGGCAGCGAATACCGGTTGACATCATCGTCAATGCTACATCGGTTTCGAGCTTGGAGGAATCGCCTGAAATGGCAGCCCTGGTTGCCTCTTTGGATTTGCCTGTCTGTGAAATGGTGATGGATCTTAATTATGACCGACCGAAAAATTTCTGGAAGAAGGCAGCCGAGGACAAAGGAATTCGATTTCTGGATGGTCTCATGCCGCTCGCTTACCAGGCCCGCAGGACCTTTGCCCTGTGGACAGGCCTCCAGGTGCCACCAGAGGAATTTATTTCGGCAATTGAGGGAGATTCTTAACAAATGGATCTTAATCTATAATTTGAATTCATTC
>JASJGV010000176.1:0-4939 GCA_033791325.1 Desulfobacterales bacterium
GAGGGAGCTACTGGGGGCCGGTACCCTGACTTTCTGGGAAACACCGATTCAAATTCTCATCCCCAATATACACCCCTTTACTTTCATGGTTGAAGCGCCTGGTGCTTTTATCTGCCTGGGACTGATGCTCTGCCTGATGAACCTGGTAGGAAACAAATAGGAGATATAGGATGGCTGATTATATTGTCCTGGCTATAAGTTGTATTCTTATCAACAATATTCTGCTGGCACAGTTCCTGGGAAACTGCCCCTTTTTGGGCACCTCAAAAAAAATGGAAACCGCAGTCGGTATGGCCATGGCAGTTGTTTTTGTACTGGTGATGGCCGGAGTAGGTACGTGGCTCCTCAACACCTTGGTCCTTGAAAAGTTTGGCCTTCAGTTTTTACGCACCATCGCCTTTATCCTGGTGATCGCCTCACTGGTCCAGCTTGTGGAAATGTTCTTACGTAAGAGCATCCCGGCCCTCTACGCCGGTCTGGGAATTTTCCTGCCCCTCATCACCACCAACTGTGCGGTCATGGGGGCTTGCCTCATCAATATCAAAGAAGAATACACCTTTTTACAGGCCCTGGTGGCATCATTCAGTTACGCCATCGGCTTTGGGTTGGCGCTCATTCTATTTGCTGGTGTAAGGGAGCGCATACTCCTGGCCAGGGTTCCCAAACCCCTCCAGGATACATCCATTGCCCTTGTCACCGCCGGCGTTCTCTCCCTGACTTTCTTCGCTTTCAAGGGCATGGTATAGCTATAAAGCTCCGATAAGCTACGGAGAACGAACTTGCTGTCGTGGTTCAAAATCCCCAGAATGGTCCAAGATTCATCGGTTGTGGCAACCTCAAATCCCCTATTATAAATTAGAGAATTCAGAAGACAGAAGTCCGAATACAGAATTTCGTATAGCACTAAATTGTTTTAATGCTATAGAACGAATGAACACCTTTTTAAGGAGGATTCCACGATGGGAACCAAGGCATGGCGAACGATCAACGCGTCAGGTAAAAGGCGTGTATTGGTTACCAAAGAACTTCCGGGTCAACGCTGGATGGACATATTGACGGCTGCAGACTGTCAGGTGGATATTTCGACATCCACGGACGTATTGAGTGCCGACGAGATAAAGACTGCTATGGGGGCACAATGTGACGGGGCCATTGGACAATTGACCGAAGAATGGGGCAACGAACTGTTTACTGCTCTAAAATCCGCCGGGGGTCGTGCGTACAGCAATTATGCCGTTGGATTCAATAACATCGATATAGCCGCGGCCACACATCATGGCATAGCAGCAGGAAACACTCCGGGCGTATTGACCGAGACCACGGCTGAAATGGCCGTGGCATTAACGTTTGCGGCCGCCCGCCGCGTTGGAGAGGGAGAGCGGTTTCTACGCGCCGGTAAATACAAGGGCTGGTTGCCGACCCTCTTTTTAGGTGAATTGTTAGTGGGAAAAACCCTCGGCGTCATCGGCGCCGGTCGCATCGGTGATGCCTATGCCCGCATGATGGTCGAAGGCCACAAGATGAACCTGATTTACCACGATGTCTACCGGAATCAGCCCCTGGAAGATTATATTACAGCTTATGCCGGATTTCTCGAGCAGCATGGACTGCCGCCGGTAAAATGTAAAAAAGCCGATCGGGTCGAAGAACTGCTTGAAGAAGCCGACATTGTCAGTATCCACACGGTTCTGGACGATTCCACACATCATCTTATGGACGACCGAAATCTGGCATTGATGAAAAAAGGCGCCATTTTGATCAACACCAGCCGTGGACCCGTCATCGATGAATCAGCGCTGGTTGCCCACTGCCGGGAGCATCCGGATTTTAGAGCCGGTCTGGATGTTTTTGAAGACGAACCGGAGATGAAAACAGGTCTTGTGGAGCTGGACAACGTGGTCATCGTCCCCCATATCGCATCAGCTACCAGCTGGACCCGACAGGGCATGGCCACGCTGGCAGCTGCCAATGTGGCGGCTATTTTGCATAACTATCCGGTTTGGCACAAGAAAGATATAACACCCTTTTTGGATGGCGATACGCCCCGGGCCGCTCCCAGCATATTGAATGCCAAAGAGCTTGGCATCGAAATCAATATGGAATAGTTACCATCCTCCCAACTTTCGACAACCGTCGAATATTGAAAAACCTTGCAGCAAACCACGGGAAACACGCTTGCTTTAGCTGCTCAAGTCTTCTCATCGTTAGCAGCTGCTGAAAGTGCCAACTTCGTCAGGTTGTAGTTACAGGCAAGCAGGTAATCAGGATGATCCCGGTGATCACCAGGGCGGCGCCCATAAACTGGGTGTATGAAAGCCGTTCGCCCAGCAAAAGAGCCGCAAGGGCAATGGTATATACCGGTTCCGCATTCAATAGAATAGACGCCCTGACAGGGCCTATGATTTTGAGCCCTGAAAAGAAGGTAATATAACCGACTGCGATGGACAGCCCGGAGCCTACCAGCTTGAGCGCCCCGCTCAAGCCGATGGTGCCCGACGGACCACCCATGACAATAAGGAACAGCCCGAACAGCAGTGTACCACTGAAAAGGCTGTGCAGGTTGACCATCTGAGGCGAAGCCGTCCGTATGGTAAGGCTGCTGCCCGTGACAAACGCTGCCATGCCGATGGCGGCTGTAAAAGCCAACAGAATCCCGCGAATGGGCAACGAAGCCGTGGGCTTTACTCCCATGATTAGGATCAAACCGATAAAAGCCACGCAAATGGCCGTAAGACGCAGGGTGGTTATGGGCTCATTTTCGGTGAACCTGGATATTATTATGATAAAAAATGGCCCGGTGTAAAAAATGAGAACAGCCAGGCTTACGGGTATGTATTGGGTTGCGCCCAGATATCCGGCGCCCATTAAAAATACGGCCACGCCCAGGGCAAGTGCCGCATAACGATCACGCAACATCATCTTCTGGGATCTACCGGTTGCCGTATGCCATGCCCACAGTAGCACCGTAGCCAAAAAAAAACGCACGGCATTTGATGTATTGACATCGATCCCATTCCTGGTGGCCATGTTGGCCATGAGGAGACTGCCCGTAAATCCCAATCCGGAAATCAGCAGCAGGCCTATACCAAGAAACACAGATCCCTTTTTAGATGTGGAAATCATATAAATTTTTTATGTAGGTTTAATGGGTTTATATAAGATCACAAAAGCAAACAGCAATCGGGCAATCGATTGCAGGTGTCCTGCCCCCTTTGCGTCGAATCAGCTGTCATCTGGTTGACTACTGTCTCCTGCATCCTTCGACAAACCGTCCATGAGTATTTGCATGTCGCTCGGAATGGGTGCGGTAAATGACATAAACCGCCGCTCAACCGGATGGGTAAAGCTTAGCTGCCTGGCATGCAGCATCTGTCTCTTGGCCGACCTCAACAATGCTTCCAGGGAGGTATTGCTGCCCTTCTTTTTACCGACCTTTCCACCGGTATAGACGACATCACCAATAATAGGATGATGCATGGATGTACAATGCACACGGATCTGATGTGTTCGGCCTGTTTTCAATTCCAACTCCAACAGCGTTGCCGCTACATAGCGAATCTTCACGCGCCAGATGGTCTTGGCTTCACGCCCTTTCGAACTGATGGTGGACATCTTTTTCCGGTCTGTGGGGTGCCGGCCGATGGGGAGTGAAATAATGCCGGAATCAGGTTTTGAAACACCATGAACCAGGGCCAGATAGGTTTTTTGAACCTGCCGATCTTTGAACTGTCGGCTCAGGTTTTCGAGAATAAGCCGGGTTTTTGCCACCACCATGGCTCCCGTAGTGTCCTTATCGAGCCGGTGAACGATCCCGGGCCTCTGTTCTGCGTTGATACCGCCAAGTTCGGGGCAATGGTACAGAAGTCCATTGACCAGGGTGCCGGTATCATTCCCGGGCGCTGGATGAACCACCAGACCGGCCGGCTTATTTATGACGATGAGGTGCCTGTCTTCAAACAGAATGTCCAGGGGTATGTCTTCCGGTTGCAGGGAAGTGGGCTCATACACCGGGATGCAGCCTTGAATTGTTTCTCCGGGTTTGACCCGGTAACTGGGCTTCTTTGTTTTGTTTTGAATCGTGATATGGCCGTCCTGAATAAGCGCAGCGGCATGGGATCTGGAACACTCTGAACGATAGAAGGGAACAATTCTGTCAAACCGCTGGCCGGCATCAGATAAACCAACTTTTATGACGAATTCACCTTGAGGTGACATCATGTGGATGGGAATTACTTTTCTTCAGGTACGAATAGAGATTCTATTTCGGAGACAATGGCTTCTTCTTTTGTGTTTCTGGCCGTGGACAGTTCCTTGACCAGAAGGCCCTGGGCTGTATCGTACAGCTTTCTTTCACCAAAAGAGAGATCTTTTGTCAGACGCAGTATGGAGAGATCCCGAAACACTTCCGCAACTTCATACAGAGAGCCTGTCTTGATTTTATCCATATATTCCCGATATCTGCGATTCCAGGTCTGGTTATCGATAGTGGATTCCTGTCTGGATTTCATGACATCGATGATCTTGGGAATTTCCTTCTCGCTGATCACTTCACGCAAGCCCACAGAAACAACATTCCAGGTGGGAATCATGATCACCATGCCATTCTCGATGATCTTCATGATATAAAAGTCGTGGGTTTCCCCTTTGACAACACGGCTTTCGATGGATTCGATCTTGCCGACACCATGTGCTGGATAAACGGCCAGATCACCCACCTCGAATGTTCGCGCAGGCACATCGCTTTTTATATCGGTTTCATTCTCGGGTTTATTTGACATTTTCGCACCAAAAACAGTTGAAACACGTGGATCAAACTTACTAATACGAAAGGGAAATATAACACTCTTGAATCAAACAATCAACGAAAAAAAGGATTGGCGCATCTCTGCACCAATCCTTTTCTAAATACAACGTTTGGATCGTGTCAAATTACATCAGG
>JASJGV010000177.1:0-2894 GCA_033791325.1 Desulfobacterales bacterium
GTTTCAGTACCTCGATGCCATTGATATCGCCGAGCTTGATATCACAGAGCAAAAGGTCAAAAGAGTCTTTATTGAGCAGGGAAATGGCTTGGTTTCCACTGTCGGCGCAGGTTACATGGTAGCCTTCTTTGGTGAGAATGATCTCCAGCAGCTCCAGCATACTGAGCTCATCGTCGATTACCAGAATGCGGGGTTTGGTCACATCCGGCATGCGTATATCCTTTCTTCGGTTGTTGTGGTCGGTTAAGACGCTTGGTAAACGATCTTGCCATCGACAATGGTTAAGACCGGTCCGCCCTTCAATGTCCATTCATCAAAAGGTGTGTTGCGGCTTTTGGACTGAAACGATTCAGCATGGACACGGGTCTTTCTGTTTAAATCGATCACCGTCATATCTGCAGACGCATTCTCATGTAATCCGCAGGGGATGTTCAGTATTTTAGACGGGTTGACAGACATTTTTCGTATTAAACCAGCTAAGGTCAGATGCCCCTGCACGACTAGGGTCAAGCCCAGGGAAAGGGATGTTTCGAGCCCGACAATTCCGTTGGGGGCTTTTTCGAATGCCAGGTTTTTTTCATCAGGGTGATGCGGTGCGTGGTCTGTGGCAATGGCATCGATGGTACCGTCGGCCAGACCTTCAATAATAGCAGCCCGGTCTTTAGCTGAACGCAGCGGCGGGTTCATTTTTGCGTTGGTTCCACACGTCCTGACTGCTTCGTGGGTAAGCGTGAAGTAATGGGGCGCTGTTTCTGCTGTGACATGAATTCCTGCCTGCTTGGCGGTCCGGATGGCTGTTACGGATTCTTGTGCGCTGACATGAGCAATATGAACATGCGCCCCTGTAAGATCGGCCAGGGCGATATCCCGTTGGACCATGATACTTTCGGCAACATTGGGGATACCCTGGATTTTGAGCTCCTCTGCAACCCTTCCTTCATTCATGGCACCATTTCCAGCAAGATCGAGATCCTCGGAATGTGATATCACCGGAAGATCATAATTCTTTGCTATTTCAAGTGCCTGACGCATAAGCCGGCTGCTGGTGACCGGCATGCCATCATCCGAAAGTGCCACAACACCGGCCTTTTTCAATTCATCGACCCGGGTCATGCGTGTGCCTTTAAGGGAATGGCTGATGGCAGCACAAGGATAGACTTTTGTCATGCCCGCTTTACGCGCCTTTTCCAGAATAAAGGTGGTAACGGAGGGCGAATCATTGACAGGATTGGTATTTGGCATGGTGCAAACACCTGTAAAGCCACCATGAACTGCAGCCAAACTGCCTGTCTGGATGGTCTCCTTGTGCTCATGACCGGGTTCACGGAAATGAACATGCATGTCGATGAGGCCGGGTGTCACCACTTTTCCGGTAAGATCGATAACAGTCACCTTGTCCGGGTCATTGGGTGTATCAGGTATTTTACCGACATTTTTTCCGGATGGTACCATGGCGTGGATACGGCCATTTCTGATCAGAATATCCATCCTGTCATCCAGGTGACCCGGATCGATGACGTGTCCGTTTTTTAACAACAAGTCCATACCGACCTATCTTAAAATATCGAAGAGTCTATCCCAGCGAACATAATTCAACAGGGTTTGAGAATTATTTTTGTTCCAGGACCAGTAAATCATAAAGGCTTTGCCTTTAATGGCTTTCAGATTGACAAAACCCCAGAAGCGGCTGTCTTTGCTGTTATCCCGGTTGTCACCCATGACGAATAGTGAATCAGGGGGAACCATCACCGGTCCAAAATTATCTCTTTTGCTATAGACTGCCGGTATGATCTGCAGGTCTGTATGGATGGCAAATTTTCTGTCAACCAATTCGTCGTTCACATACAACTTTTTGTTGCGGACTTCAATGATATCACCTTCAACACCCACAACACGTTTGATAAAGTCGAGTTTTGGATTTTCAGGGTATCGAAACACGATGATATCGTCTTTCCGGGGCTGTTTAATGGGAATGATCGTCTTTTGTACAAAGGGAAGCTTGATACCATAGATGAATTTGTTGACCAGTATGTGGTCGCCGATTTGAAGGGTTTCCTTCATGGAGCCGGAGGGGATTTTAAAGGCCTGAACCACGAATGTCCTGATGAAAAGTGCCAGCAAGATGGCGATGGCAATGGCTTCGATGTTTTCACGCAGACCGCTCTTTTTATTTTCAGGTTTTGGGGATAATTTCGGATCTGATGGTTTTTTCAAGTATGGCACCTATTCGTTTATTTGAAGTATAATTCTTAACGTTATGTTTGCAATAATACCGGCTGCAACATCATCTAATACAATACCGGTCCCTCCTTTGAATCGCCGTTCCATAAAACTGATGGGAAACGGCTTGGTGATATCGAACACCCTGAACAGCACAAAACCGAGCCCGGCTGTTGTGACGTTGAAAGGGAGACCTGCCAGTGTCAGGGTCATACCGACAATTTCGTCGATGACAATAACCCCAGGATCCTTTTTCCCCAGAATCTTTTCGGCTTCTCCTGCAATCCAGATGGCAAATGGAATTGTCAGCCCGATCAGTAAAAAAGAAATCGATGAATCAATTCCGGATAGCAGCCAGCAGATGGGGAGTCCTGCCAGTGTGCCGAATGATCCCGGAGCAAACGGCATGTTACCAAGCAAACAGCCACTAGAAAGAAACACGATTGTCTTCTTTCGTAATGTCATGGCACGTCTCTATAGTCTGGGCCGGTTTTTGTCAAGGGGATGTTGCGTCTCGTAAGTTTGTTGAAGGCAATCTCATTGCTGAGTAGAAAGTTTTGGTGGCGCGGCTTCCCTGCTAATCTGTTCATAAACACTTTTTATCGGGATCTCATGGGCCCGGGCAATCTTTTTGCACGATTCATATTCCGGCACCAGGCGGGTGTTTCCGTCCA
>JASJGV010000178.1:0-3721 GCA_033791325.1 Desulfobacterales bacterium
CCCAAGGCACCCAAGGGGAAAGAGGCTAACTGGATTCAGACAGTTCCCAAGAAGGGCTGGTTTTGCCTGTTGCGTCTTTATAGCCCAACGGAGGCCTGGTTCGACAAAACTTGGCGGCCGGGTGAGGTTGAGTTGGTGAAATGATGTCAATGCGAATCAGCTAACAAACTGGTTGCAGCTGCGGTGTGTTAGCACTGTCAGCTGCAACTGTGACAGATATTTAAGACGTTGCTTCAACACCTCAACGGAGTGGGGAACTTCTAATAAACTGTGATACTATATGTGGGGGCTATGCTATCGAGAAAAGACTGAAGACTTCTGGCATAAAGCACCATTTTTTTGACATAGAGACTTATTGGCGTAGTCTTCTGTTTCATATAATTTTCATTGACCACAACATATGGTATCAGTAATTTTATGTGACTTGCGATTATTTCAATATATCAAAGTTGCTAAGGAAACAGTGATATCAAGTATCTGATGCAAGTGGATCTGCGGCTAAAAAGAATAAATACACCCTTTATCGGATAACCAATTCTAAGCGGATGTGGTTTTGGCAGGATAAGTCGGCGCCGAGGAGGCAACCCACACGGTAGTCCACAATGGCCTCTTCTAGTTTCCCCATGTGCTCGAGAGCGGAACCCCGGTTGTTGTAAGCAAAGCCGAAAGACGGGTTGAGGCGGATAGCCTCGCTGCTGTCGATAAGGGCCTCTTCGAACCTTGCAGTCTGATTGAAGACGTCCGCCCGGATGGTGAAGGCCTGATAGTTTCCGGGCTCTTTTTTTATGGCGAGAGATGTCAGGCGTACCACCGCATTCCAATCCTTGTCCCGGTGCTTTTCCCCGCTCTGGCTGAGGAGCAGATCGACCCGGGATTTTATGTTTTGGGAAGGGTTTTTTACTGCCAGATAATTTCTGCATCCGATTTCGAACCCGAGCTCACAGGCTTTTAAGTAGTCCTTTCCAGCTCGGTCCATGTTCCCTTTTTTCTCGTAAACCAAACCCCGGTTGTTAAAAGCCATGGCATTCTTGGGGGTTAATCGCAGAGCCTCGTTGGAGTCTTCTATAGCCTTTTCGAACGCCCTGATTTCCGCATAGGCCCACGAGCGGTTGATGTAAGGATTCACAGCGTCCGGGTCGTAGTAGATAGCCAGTGTTGCAGTCTGGATCGCCTGATTCCACTCGCCCTTGACAACCTGTTCATAGCACGCTTGCGACCACTTGCCTGCGGTAGCCGAATCCAACGAAAGACATGCTCGTTCGGCGGTTGCTGCCCGGAGGCCGTCGCAAACCCCTAATTCACATGCTTTTTTCAGGTCGTCACAGGCCTTTTCGGACAGGCCGGCTGCCATCCATGCCCGGCCTCTTTTTGCATAAGCTATCCCGTCTTCAGGGTTCAGAGCCACGGCCTTACCAAAATCTGCGGCGGCTTCAGCATATTCCCCGGAGGCATACCGGGCCGCCCCCCGCTCCAGATAACCGACTGGGTTGGTTGGATCAATACCGATGACCCGAGTGAAATCTTTGGCAGCCCACTTGTATTGATTCATTTTCCGGTATGCTCTGCCCCGTTTCATGAGCGTTGGCTCGTACTGCTGATCGAGAGCAATCGCTTTGTTATAGGATTTAATCGCATCTTCTGTTTCTCCAGCGTCGAATAGGACATCGCCCTTAAATTCGTAGGGGAAAAGCAGATACGGGTTCAAGAGCACAGCCCTGTCAAAATCCGCGGACGCCGATATCCGGTCCTTCAGACGGCTGAACACCCTTCCCCGGTGCAGATAGAGCCACTCATTGTGATCATCCATCGCAACGGCACGATTCAGTCTCTTGATGGTCTCACCCGGATCCAGAACTATTTTTTTCAAAGCAGCGGCGATGATCGTGTCGTTTAAGGAAATGGCCGACAGCCGGTTGACTAAGCGCCAGCGCTCTGATGTCGGTATCTCTTTTTCAGAAGCCAGGGTTTTTTGCTTTTTCCGTTGCTGGACAGTCCCATATTTCTCTTTCAGGTTCTCCAGACTGTCAAGCAGAGCAACCTCGCGCTTACGGTTGGACAGGGCATTGTCGAAGAGAAACGGGTTTTCGATGAAGTCGCTCAGATCCTTTTCAAAGCTTTTGATATTGAGTCTGCCTATGAGCTTCAGGGAAACGGTATGTCCTTTGGTCGTTTTTTTCATGGTCAGGGAGTGGGTTTCAAACGTCATCACACCGGAAGCCAAAGCATTGGATAGGTTCTCGATGGATAGTAAGTTTTTATAGATATTGGATTTCTGGATAGTTGGTCCGGCGGCTTTGAAGATTGCCTGCCGGGTTTTGGCCTGGGCGATGACACGGGCCTGATCTTTGGTTTCCAACTGGGTGAAGATGTAATTATAGGTGGCGGTAAAGGCGAGGGTTTCGGCCATAGCAGATGGCGCCAGGAGACAGGTACAACATGAGGCAATAACGATGACTGATACAATAGCGGAGGCTTTAATATGATACTTATCAAGCATTGAAAACATTTCTTTCATATTTGACCACAGGCAAATAGTTTTTACAAAATCCTTCGCTTCATGGTTAACCTTGTCGAATACCTCAAATTCAGTGTAGTGAGTACCAGAACATTTACCTTTCACCGTCCTTGTTGCGTATGTCACCCAGCCACTGGTCAAAAATATCTTGGTACGCAACCATCTCAGTTTCACGTTTGCACTTCGGACATATTACAATTTTCAGGTCACCTTGCTTCTTGATCTTTGCAATTCTGCCACAGAAGATGCAGATGATATTTTCACGTTCCATTGATCCGATCCCGAAGTTTACCACTGCATTTAAATGTCACCACACGTCTTGGTGGCTGCATCAGATCTTCACCAGTAGCAGGGTTCCTGCCTTTACGTTCAGCTTTCTGCTTTACACACATTTTTCCGAACCCAACGACCAGGACATCCTCACCATTGACCAGGGTGTTTTTCATGGTGCTGATAATCTTCTCTACAATGTCGATGCTTTGCTTCTTTGTGAGTCCACTTCTGGATGATATTGAATCAATAAGATCAGATTTAGTTAGTGCCATGTCGTGCTCCTGTTTAGAGGTAGTGCCAGATTAAGAAAGGGCAGCCATAACAGCTGCCCAGTCAGAAGGAGTTCAAAAGATGAGAGGCTGTTACCTTTTGAGCATATTTCTTGAGACACTAATAAGGCCGATAACGCCAGTTGCCAAAAGGATCATTACGGTTGGTTCAGTAGCTTGAGCGAAATTATCAATAACGTTAGTTCCGGCAGCTATTCCATAGGTACTTTCATCAAAACCTGCATTAATGATTCCTGAGTCAGATGCGATTCCAAATAATACTAAGAAAAAGCTAAAACACATTAATAAGTATTTTTTCATACCAAATCCTCTATAAGATAGTTGCGCTCTGAGTTTGTTCATGTTTTATGATGCAAAATTCATGCAAGAAACCGTCTTAATTATAATATCTAATATTTATAAATGGTTATCCACATGTTAGCTCTAACAAATAACATGAACTATGAATTAAAAATCAGAGTCTTAAATGCTGGTATGTAAAACAGGTAACATATCCTTAGGTGCTTCCGACAGGGCAACTTGTGATGTGCATGCAGAAGCTGGTATGATATATTGAATCATATTTAGAGGGGCTTCATTTCGAATAGATCGACCACTTTTCAGCGCCAGGCAATAATCGAAGGTTTCTTTTGGTAGTCCGAAT
>JASJGV010000179.1:0-4959 GCA_033791325.1 Desulfobacterales bacterium
CATGAATGTAAACAAGGACAAGCTGACGTCGCTATCGGACGCCGTTTCCCAATTCGTTTCCGATGGTGCCCATATCTCCATCGGCGGTTTTACCATCAACCGCAATCCCATGGCGGCGGTCTATGAAATCATCCGCCAGAAAAAACGCAACCTGCATCTCTACGCCCATTCCAACGGCCAGGGCGTCGATGAGCTGATCGGTGGCGGCTGTGTGGACAAGCTCGAGATCGCCTATGCCGGCAGCGGGCGGTTTGCATCCACCTGCATCCGTTTTCGCAAGGCGGTCGAGTCCGGTCAACTCCTGGTCGAAGATTACACCAACTACCAGATGACGTTGCGGTTTATGGCCGGTGCCATGGGTGTACCGTTTCTGCCGACCCGCTCGTCTCTGGGATCGGACATTGTCAACCGATGGGGTTTTTCGGAAGCAGTGCGTCAGGAGTACCCACGCATTCCCGACCGCAAACTGGTAATCATGGACAACCCCTTTGCGGGCTGGTGCGATACCGACCGGGTGGTGCTGGTGCCGGCGATCAACCCGGATGTCACCATCATTCATGTGCAGGCCGCCGACCGCCAGGGGACCGCCCGCATCAACGGGCTGCCATTTGCCGACGTGGAGCAGGCTAAGGCTGCCAGACACCTGATCGTTACTTGTGAAACGCTGGTCGATGACGACCTCCTGCGCGGGGCGCCGGAACGGAACCAGATTCCTTTTTTCTGTGTGGATGCCCTGGTGCACGCACCCATGGGAGCCTATCCCACAGCCTGCTACCGGCATTATGACTATGACCCGACCCGCCTGCATCAATATCGGGACGCGGCCCTGGACGACGAGCGTTATCAGGCTTACCTGGAAACGGAAGTCTTCTCATCACATAACCATGAGGAGATGCTGGCGCGAATCGATTCCCGTCAGCTGGAGAAGATCAAGGCCGATCCGCGTACCGGATATGCTGTCGGCTTGGATCGACGCTAATACGGAGATGAAAATCCCATGACCACTGAAAATAATTATACCAGCAGAGAGATGATGGCCGTTGCCGCCGCCAGGGAAATCCGCGACGGTGATATCGTGTTTTGCGGCACGGGCATCTCCATGCTGGCTGCCATGGCTGCCAAGCATATCAGTGCCCCCAACAGCGTCATCTTCTTCGAAACCGGTGCCATCGACTCCCAGTTGGAAGAAGTGCCCCTGGCCGTGGGCGATTCCCGGGTGATGTTCGCCACATCCGTCAACGGCGGCCTGGCGGATGCCTTCGCCACCATGCAGAACCGCTTTACCGGCCGACAAGTGGTGGGCATCATGGGTGCCGCCCAGGTCGATATTTACGGCAACCTGAACTCCACCGTGATCGGCGACTACCACCATCCCACGGTGCGTTTCTCCGGCAGCGGGGGGGCCTGCGACGTGGCATCGTTTGTCAGCCGAACCATCATTTTCATGCAGCACGCCAAGCGTAAATTCGTTCCCCAACTGGATTATCTGACCAGCCCGGGATGGCTCGACGGGCCTGACGGCCGTAAAAAAGCGGGCCTGCCGGAAGGGGGCCCTTCATGCGTGATCACCAATATGGCCATCATGGGTTTTGACCCGGATACCAAGCAGATGGTTTTGAAAGGATGCTTTGAGGGCGTCAGCAAAAAAGACGTTCTTGAGAACATGGGTTTTGCCGTGGACACATCACGGGCCACCAATATCTTGCCGCCATCTGCGGAAGAACTCGCCATTTTAAGAGAAAAGTGCGACCCTCAACGCCTAATCCTGGGGTAGGGGGCCCGGTAAGAAGTAATTGATCATCAACAAAAAACGATTCGAAAACCGGGTTGCCCTGGTTACCGCGTGCGGTAGCGAAGGCGGCATCGGGTTTGCCACCGCTGCGCCTCTCCCCAGAAGCGGTGCCAGCGTGGCCACCACGTCAATCAGCGACCGTATTTTCTTTTACAAGTGGGAAAAGATAAAACCGCTGTGAAATAGATAGAAATGCTAGTATGGGGTTTATTCTTGTGTATCTATATGCATCAGACTTGATTGCAGGCGGCAAAGGCATCTACAATGCCCGCGCCTGTTGCGCCGTCTATTCCCGGCCCGGCGGAAACCGGACTGCCTTCATTGCTGGCTGGATTGGCAGATCCGTTAACCACGTCACGACATGTACGACGCAGCACATTCTTAATCTCACCCGGGGTGAGACTCGGATTTTTTTCCAGCAGAAGAGCACAGACAGCGGCTAGCTGCGGCGCGGCGGCGGACGTTCCGCTAAATACTCCCCAACCGTCGTCATTATTGGTCCCATCGTGATCCGAATTGCCCCGATCAATTTCACACCCGCTGGGAATCGGAAGCATAATGTAATCGGCGTGATTGTCTGCCAAACCAACGAGGCCGCAAAAATCGGGAATATTCCGGCCCGGATAGGGTTTGCTGGAAAAAGCACTGGCATAATTAGACGCTTCCATATGGCCATCTGGACCTATGTATACGCCGCCTGCTGAAATAACTTCTGGCATCATTCCCGGAAAAGCGACATGTCCGTTGCCGGCAGAGAAAACAACTACAATGCCATCGGCAACAGCTTGAGAAATTTCAGCTTCGAGGGGTTTCAGGCCATTCGGCAACGAAGGTAAATGTTCATCGCTGATACGCCCCCCGGTTATGGGATTGTATGGACAAAGATCATATGCGAGGCTTACTGAAATGACGTGCGGTTCGTGTTTGAGAGCCTCCTGAAATCCCTCAAGGATCGTTGCGCCTAAAGAGGGATCATTTTCATTGTCAAGTTTTACACCAATGAAGGTAACGTCCGGAGCTATTGCGAAAATATTGGCCGACTCACCGGTGCCGTGCCCATTTCCATCCTGATCTTTATGTGTCGCGCCTGAGGCTAGCACAACGGATGAATTGTATCCCATTTCTTGAAAATAGGGATGACCATGTGCAAAACCGCTGTCAATCATGGCCACCCGGACCCCTCGACCCGTGAATCCCGCACGGTGGACTTTACTTGAATTTATGAGTAGTGACACATCACTGGGGACTCGCAGGTTATGGTAATCAACCTGAGGCGGAAGGGGTGACGGCGGTGGCATCGAAAATCGTTGGTTAAGATAAATGTGAGGCCACTGGATATAGGCATCATCAATCAAGTTGGCCACTTTTTGGATAGGTTTCCATGGCGCATCTTTACCAGGGTAGAAGACTGAATCGGCGGAAAACCTGGTAGTCGTATCGGTTTTTAGGGTAAATTCGGTAAGCTTCGTCCTAAAGAGCTTTTCAAAATCCTTCTTGCTGCCACGGATTGATGCAGTTAGACGCCCCCTGCAGGTTACAGAAAAACCCCGCTTTTCCAATTCATCCAAGGCTTTTCCGACTGCCTCCGATTCAGGCACAAAGGACGATACAACATCGGCACTCATTGGGACAGCGTATCGGGTGAGCCCTAGTTTGTCTGAAGGACGCTTGAAGGTGACAGCGATTCTTAATGTGTCGAGAGATGCCTTCTTTATCATGATAACTGTGCCCTCCTTTGCATGGTTGTATTGATGTTTCACCGAAGACGTACAGCGGGAGATACCAGTGATATGACCTCTATATACTCTTTAAGTTGGGTGGGAATTTGAAGCTCAGTTTCTATCGTGTAGCCGCTGGGTGACCCAAAATCACCTTCTCCCGGTGATTTGGGTGCAACAGGAATCGGTGACACTTGAAAAAGTTTGACGAAAGTTTCAAGCGGTATTTTACCGGAAATACTGGTCCGCCCACTTGCAGACGGGTGTATTTCAAGTGAACTGGCTATCTCCTTAACTCGCGCTATTCCCTGCGGTGTACGCCATTTTTTTCGCAACAGAATGCTAATATTTATTGTAGAGCCCATAATCACAAGTTTCCAGTAGCTAACGCCCCGGGCGTGTCAATATTTGTTTCCGATTTCGCCCCTAAAACTTTCGAATCCTTGCCCTTGTATCCAAGATCGGCTTAACCGGGCTTCTTGAACAATGGTTAGCGCCTGACCTCACCAGGATCGTTCCATAGTCTGATGGGACGCTACCCCTTTTCAATAATTTAAAAGATCGATTGCTCCCAGTAGGCAGAATGCCGATCAAAATCAGTATAATAAAATAGCATCTGGTGTCAGGTGTAGATTTTCGCAATTTTCGATAGGATCTTGAAAGCGGCGGGGTCTATGAAAAAATGCTAATTTTTTTATAGAATGAAGTTGTTGCGGTGGTCAAGTGAAAATCCTACGGTGTTCGATACCAGGGGCTTAATTTGGTGCAGGGACCCGGTTGCATCGCGATGCAACTTGCCCATCTTATTTACGACTCAAAAAATATGGCGATAAAAGTTTGACCTGAAACGAAATTAGGGTAATTCTTGCGTAGCTGCAAATGGGTGTTAGTATTCCATTAAGAATATAGGATTTGACCTTTCGACCCTCGTGGATTGGACGGTTGCCGAACAAGCGAAAAACCGTATGAATATGTCTAAACGCCTTTGGCTCCTAATCGGAGCGCTGCTTTATGTTGTTTTCCCACGCGATCTGGTGCCGGATTTTTTAGTCGGGTGGGGTTGGCTTGATGATCTGATTGTGGTGTATGTGCTCTGGCGCTATTACCGCCGTTTGTCACAACTGCGACGGCCCGGGAATCGCTCCACGGCTAATGATCGACAATACCGCGCCAACGATTCCGACAGCCGAGACTACCAAGACCCCTACACGATCTTGGGTATCGCCGCGGGCGCCTCCAAGGAAGAAATCAAATCCGCCTACCGCCGTCTCGCAGCCCAATATCATCCGGACAAGGTACAGCATCTGGGCAAAGATTTTCAGAACATGGCCGAAGAGCGCTTCAAAAAAATTCAACAGGCGTATGAGGAACTCAATTCCAACTAAACTGAGCGCTTCAAATTTTTTCGGATGATAATCAAAAAATTAGACAACAACAAATGTCCCTCAG
>JASJGV010000180.1:0-3387 GCA_033791325.1 Desulfobacterales bacterium
TTGACTCTGAAGCCCTCAGGTTTTTGCAACGCTGGGGTTTCTCCAGCCTTCCATAAACTGATTATTTACACAAATATTGACCCTGTTACGACGCACCCTTTTTTTCCATCTCTTTCTTTTCGATTCCTATTGACAAGCCCACACCCAGCATATAGATAAATTCCTTGGTTAATCACCCAGCAACCTTTTTTGGCTGAGTGGCAGGCAATCTATCACAACAATTCATTTCCAGGAGAAAAAAAATGGAAAAGGATATCATTGGATCGGTTCTGGTTGTCGGCGGGGGTATTGCAGGTATGCAGTCTGCCCTAGATCTGGCAAATTCCGGGTATTACGTCTACCTTCTTGAAAAGTCACCTTCCATTGGCGGGGTAATGTCTCAGCTTGACAAGACCTTTCCAACCAACGACTGCGCAATGTGAATTATCTCTCCCGTACTGGTCGAGGTCGGCCGGCATCTGAACATCGAGCTTATCACATACGCGGATCTTGTATCCGTTGATGGCGAACCCGGAAATTTTAAAGTCAAGGTTCGAAAACGTGCCCGAAGCATTAAAATGGACTTGTGCACCGGATGCGGTGCCTGCGTTGAGAATTGTCCCGTGGTCCAGCAAACGGCCGTGGGTTAATACACCCCTTTTATATTCGCAACATCAGCGTATGACATCTGTATTTTGGAGACCAAAAGATGAGTGAAGCAAACACATTAGAACAGGGTCAATCATTGGAAATCGACGTCGATTATATGGAACTCGACACAATAATCGAAAAAGAATTCAACAGTGACAAAGAAAACCTGATTATGATACTGCAGGCCATTCAGCGCCGCTACAATTACCTGCCCCAGCCGGCATTGACATATCTATCTGCCAAAATCGGCATTCCCTTCAGCAAGATATACGGTGTTGCCACCTTTTACAGCACCTTCAGCCTCCAACCAAGGGGTCGAAATATCATCTCTATCTGCCTCGGTACCGCATGCCATGTCCGCGGTGGAGAAAGAGTTCGTGAAAAGATTACAGAGGTCCTGAACATCAGCGATGGAGAAACGACACCCGACAACCGTTTTACGTTGGAATCTGTTCGTTGCATCGGCTGCTGCAGCCTGGGGCCTGTCGTTAAAATCAATGAAGACGTGCACGGCAGAATATCCAGTGACGCTATCCCCAAGGCATTGGATCAATACGAATAAACAAGGGAAAGAGGCAAACAACATGAAAATCCAGTCTGAAAAAGACTTAGAAATCATTTCCAACGAGTACCGACAGAACATCTACCATCCAGAAGCCATAAAGGTAAATATTGGGATGGCGTCATGTGGCATCGCAGCCGGTGCTCAGGACGCATTTGATAAAGCCACAGAGAATTACAGCGGCAACAAAGACATTCAGGTCAGTCAGTCCGGTTGTATCGGATTCTGTGAGATGGAGCCTCTGGTCGAAATATTTCAGGACGGCAAACCCCGGGTGATGTATAAAAACATCACGAAAAAGAAAATTGTCGATGCCATCGAAGACTACCGGGAAGGCATCTCACAGAAAAAATGGATCCTCGGTCAGATACGTGATCCCAGATCCATTCTGGAAGATGATATCGAAAATCCCCAGGCCAAAGTAACCCCGTATGAAGAGGCACCCTTTCTCGAAGACATTCCATTTTACAAAAATCAAGTAAAGATCGCCCTGCGAAATTGTGGGTACATCGACCCGGATTCCATAGAAGAATATATTGCAAAAAAAGGATATCTGGCCCTGGTTCGTACCCTGAACGACGAATCCCCTGAAAAAATTATCCAGACCGTAAAGGATTCCGGTTTAAGGGGTCGCGGGGGCGGTGGTTTCCCAACGGGAATCAAATGGGCCACATGCGCAAAACACGATGGCGATCGATACATTATCTGCAACGCAGATGAGGGCGACCCCGGCGCATACATGGACCGGAGTATTCTGGAGGGCGACCCCCATAGCGTGATAGAAGGCATGCTGATTGCCGGATATGCCATCGGTTCCAGCGAGGGATTCATCTATGTCCGCAATGAGTACCCGCTGGCGGTCAAACGCTTGATTACAGCCATCAAGCAGGCCGAAAGCTATGGCCTCCTGGGCGACAATATTGCCGGAACCGGCTTCAACTTTCACCTCAAAATTTCAACCGGCGCAGGGGCGTTTGTCTGTGGTGAGTCCACTGCCTTGATGGCATCCCTGGAAGGAAATGTCGGACGACCGAGAGCCAAGTATGTACACACCGTGGAAAAGGGTCTACGTGACAGTCCGTCCAATCTGAATAACGTCGAGACCTACGCCAATGTTCCTGCCATTCTGCTCAAAGGAGCCGAATGGTATGCCGGCATGGGCACCGACCACAGCAAAGGGACAAAGGTCTTCAGCCTTGTGGGAAAAATCAAGAATACCGGTCTCGTGGAAGTCCCCATGGGTATTTCGCTAAAGGAGATCGTTATCAACATCGGCAGCGGAGTCCCCAACAAGAAAAAATTCAAGGCCGTCCAAACAGGCGGGCCATCAGGGGGATGTATCCCGGAACGCTTCCTGGATCTGCCGGTGGACTACCAGAAACTGGCGGAGGCCGGCTCCATCATGGGGTCCGGGGGTATGATCGTTATGGATCAGGACACCTGTATGGTGGACGTGGCCAGATATTTCATGGATTTTCTCAAAGAAGAATCCTGCGGTCAGTGCAACCCCTGCCGGGAAGGTATCAAACAAGTACTCGATATTCTCACGAACATCTGTGCCGGTGAAGGTAAAGAAGGCGACATAGAGCTTCTGGAAGAACTCGGCAGCATGATCCAGAAGTTTTCTCTTTGTGGGTTGGGAACATCTGCTCCGAACCCGGTCCTCACGACACTTCTCTACTTCCGCGACGAATACGAATCACATATCCGGGACAAGAAATGCCCGGCAGGTGTCTGCAAGGCCCTGTTCCACTACGAAATCGCTGAAGACTCGTGCACAGGCTGCGGGGTATGTGCCCGCAAATGCCCACAGGACGCCATCACAGGGGAAAAGAAAAAACCCCATACTTTGAATCAGGATTTATGCATCAAATGTGGCATTTGCTACGATGCCTGTAAGTTTAATGCAATTGCGATACGATAATAAAAAGGGATAGATTTATGATCAAGTTTAAACTCAATGGTCAAACAGTACAGGGTGATGAGGGACAATATATCCTTCAGGTTGCCGAAAAATACGGTGTTGATATCCCAACACTATGTCATCACAAAGCACTGGAGCCGGCAGGCATGTGCCGTCTGTGCACGGTGGAGCTTTTTGACGGTCGCCGTACCCGCTATGTGACATCGTGCAACTATCCCATTTGGGAAGGGATGGAAGTCAACACAGATACCGAGACCGTCCATGAAGGACG
>JASJGV010000181.1:0-2663 GCA_033791325.1 Desulfobacterales bacterium
ACTTTTTTATTTCAAGATAACTAATTGTCGAATCTTAAACCAAAGCCAAGGAGTAAAAAATTCAGCGACTGGTGAGCGAGAAAGCCTCGGCTGAAGCCCAGATCAAACAATTGCAGGCCCAGATAGAGCCTCATTTTTTGTTTAACACACTCTCGAATGTGTTAAGCATGCTGGACTCCGATCCCCAAAAGGGAAAAACCATGTTAATGGATTTAATCCAGTACCTCAGGATGTCCCTGACGAAGATACGGGAGGAGATGAGCACCATCGATATGGAAATGGATATGATCCGGGCATATCTCGATATCTATAAGGTTCGTATGGGAAACAGGCTTTGCTATAGCATTGATTTGCCCGAATATCTGGGGCCGGTCAGCCTGCCGCCGATGCTGCTACAGCCGCTGGTTGAGAACGCCATCAAGCATGGTCTTGAACCCAATATCAACGGTGGGGAAATCGCCATACGCGTGTCGGAAAACAAGGGCAACATTCGAATTGATGTCCGAGATTCCGGCCAGGGTTTTGTGTCTGATGGAAGGGATGGTATTGGAATCGCAAACATTAAAGAGCGCCTGAAATCGCTGTATAACAACAGAGCCCACCTGGTGCTGAAGGATGTGCAGCCCCATGGTGTGGAAGCAACCCTGGAGGTACCCAATGAACACCATCCGGGCGATCATCGCTGATGACGAAGCACCCTTGAGGGAATACCTGCGGGTGCTGCTGCAAAAGATATGGCCTGAATTGGTTGTTTGCGCAGAAGCTGAAAACGGGCTGCAGGCCATGGAAATGATAGAAAAGGAAAAACCGGATATTGCATTTCTGGACATCAAAATGCCAGGATTTTCCGGCATTGAGGTTGCTGAGAAAATGACTGTGCCCTGCCGGGTGGTGTTCATCACCGCCTTCGATGCATATGCGGTCGAGGCCTTCGATAAGGCAGCCGTTGATTATATACTGAAACCGGCAACTGAAGAACGTTTGAGAGTAACGGTCGAGCGCTTACAAATACAAATAGCTGAAACCAGCGGAACGCAGGCAGGCATCACGAGCGAAGTCCGAAAAATTTTGTCGGAAATCGACACCGGGAATTCTCCCCGATATCTGGAATGGGTAAACGCCCGAAAGGGTGAAGAAATTCGGATTGTCCGTGTGACGGACATCTGCTATTTCAAGGCTGAAGATAAGTATACGGTCATCAGAACCCGGGAGGGAGAGCACCTGATCAGGACCAGTATCCGACAATTGGAAGAATCTCTTGATCCGGCTATTTTTTGGAGAATACACAGGGGGACGATTATCAATATCGGTCTGGTCAGCACTGTTCATCGATCGCTATCCGGCCGATTGGACGTAACCCTCGTCGGTTTGCCAGAAAAGCTGACCGTCAGTCGTACATATGCCTATCGTTTCAAACAGATGTAGTTCAGAGCTTAGGAGTTTCAATTAAAGAAAATCTTAAAGTGTATAATCAATCGGTTCCATTTTTAAATACAATGCTTTTACTGCCTTCCCACAACGTAGACTCACCAATCTCTCTGAGCTTTTCAAGATCGGAAGTAATAGATGCAAAATGATTTCCTGCAAGGGAGCCTGCCTTAGAAGCAAATTGAACGCAGCCATAGGCTATCAATATTTCAGTTTCACTTTTCCCCCTCGGGTATAACAATACCTGACCGGGTGCTGGATACGTTGTAGCATCCTCATACCCTACAGCAAAATCCATGTCACCAAGAGGAATCCACATCCCTTCACCACTCCAACGAACATGGACGACTTGACCCTCAAAAGGCATTACCTTGCGAAATGCCTCACAAGTTTTAGGTGAGTTCGTTTCTTCAAAAATCGCATCAAATTTATGTCCATCTATTTCTATAATCATATTAACCTTAGCAAGTGGTCCTTACCTATCAACAATCTATCTACATATCATGTCGAGACAGGGTGATCAACGGGTGAGTCAATTCGTTTTCATGGAATTGACTCACCCGGTTAGAGCAGGTATTCTATGGTATCATTACCCTGCATACATTCATGTTTCAGCACCTCATCCCATAGTACATCGGGCGCTGGTGCCCAGTCAAAAAAATTAGTAGCCACTACCACCTTCGCCGGTGGTCAGTTGGGAAGTGCCCCAACCAGAGGGAGCAGGCAGAGCCAGAACCTCAGGATACTGATCATAGGTTCCAGGCAGTCTGCCAGTAAGGTACGTCGTTCACAAGAGGTCACCCACAGATTCATATCCGCCATTGCCGGAAACCTACCAGGATTTGAGGAGTCGACGAGGGCTTTGTTCGCAGGAGCCCCTGAACGTTTCAATAATCTAATGGTTTCATGGCCTGTCGATATCCAGGATCATGCCCGAAAGCTTGCGAAGGCTGCATTCGAGAGTTGAGTGTGACGGAGTGCATGGTCACTATAATTAGCGTGCCACCATAGTAAAGCCGTTGGGAAAGGAGATCATGGATCGCAGAGAAATAATTCGGAACTTCTTCCAATCTAAAAGCGAAGGGCGAGGCCCAAATAGTATTGCCAACCTTCGATATCGCTTTTGCCCGCTGAGTCTTTGAAACTCAGGGTCGTTTGGGTTGTTATTAAAACGGCAATGATTCCGAATGTTTTTTTTTAAAATATATAGACTGATTCTCGAGCGTAAAAACCAG
>JASJGV010000182.1:0-12298 GCA_033791325.1 Desulfobacterales bacterium
GTGACATCGCGCCGTAGCAATTAACTTAACTTTTTGCATTCATCCACGGGCATGTCCATGGTTTTCTGCGAATGCGGATAAAGATCCGAAAGGCCGAAAGTCGGCGTGAAGTGCTCGAGTTGCCAAAAAGCTATAGGCAGATAAGCCTGAATCCTTTCTCCCAACCAATGAGGGGAAAGCCAAATTTTTATTGGGTTCCCATCTATCTGTCAACATAATTCTCAAGCCACCATGCATCCCAATCGGTCTCAGCGATGGCTTTGGCAATCTGTTTGCCGGTTTCGGTATGAAGTCTTTTCAGAACATGGGGCAGCCATTTATGGGGTGGTTTGAACCCGATATCCGCGAGTGTTTTCAATTCGATGACCAGGGAGATCTGGTCTGCATCTTTGGCCAGGCGTGCTTCCAGTGTTTCTGCCTTATTGAATTCATGTACCAGATCCGAGATGTCAGACCCCAGCGATGTGTTGCCACCCATATGATTCATGGCCGAGGATTCGTCGGCTGTCACGTACTGTTTCTGGACATAATTGATATCTCCGATGCGCGATTCCGGCAGATCGTGCACCAGACACATGCTTATCAGACGCAAGGGATCGACCCCGGTTTCTATTCTGGTCATGACCCAGGCGATAAACAGGGTACAGAACGTATGCTCGGCAACAGATTCCCTGCCGGCACCCAAGAAGTTAAAGCCGGATCTGGGTGTTCTTTTCAAATGGGCTGCTTCAAATAAGAGTTTGGCGATATCTTTCATTCAGTTCTCCTTTACGCAAAATTCTTGACACTTTAATGATGCTCGTATAAGACTAAATAGATTTATAATTAATTCTAATTAAGGCTAATTATCGACATCTAAAACGTGGAGCGAACTGACGATGCAACAGATTAACTTGATCAACATGATCAGCAACGCCGGCTTGATGGTGCAGTTTGTGCTGCTGATGCTGCTTTTTTTTTCAATTACATCCTGGGCGATCATATTAATAAAATTCCGGTATATCAAGAGGGCCTATCAGGAATCGGCCGCTTTTACGGAGCTGTTCTGGCAAAGCAAGGATCTCTCCAATGCGTATCGACAGGCTAAAGAGCTTGAGGGAAGTCCCATTGCGCGCATATTCAGGATAGGATATGTGGAGCTGAAGAAAATCAGCCAGAGCGGAATGTCGGAAAGTGGCGATAACCAAGCGGACAGAACCTCGGGATTGAGCACCCGATTTGCTGGAATGGACAACATAAAAAGGGCATTACGAAGAGCCATCAACACCGAAACCACAAGAATGACCCAGATGGTGCCTTTTTTGGCGACGACCGGCAACACCGCCCCCTTTATCGGTCTCTTCGGTACGGTTTGGGGGATCATGAACTCGTTTCACGGCATAGGCATGAGGGGATCTGCAAGCCTGGCAGTGGTGGCACCTGGGATATCAGAGGCTCTGGTGGCGACAGCTGCGGGGCTGGGGGTCGCCATACCGGCAGTTATCGCCTTTAACTATTTTATGCAGAAGATCAAGATTCTGGAATCCGAGTTGAACAGTTTTTCCGCCGATTTCCTCAATATCATCGAGCGGGATATCCTGCTGATGGAAAGGAGTCGGCGATGAGCCTCGGTGGGAATAATGATCGGTTGATGTCGGAAATCAATGTGACCCCCTTTGTGGATGTCATGCTCGTGCTTCTGATTATCTTCATGGTGACGGCTCCCATGATGATTCAGGGGGTTGATGTGTCGTTGCCTGAGGCAACGTCGGGCCCCCTGGAATCGAAGCAGGAACAGCTGGTTGTAACCATCGATC
This sequence comes from Desulfobacterales bacterium, assembly GCA_033791325.1. GTDB lineage: Bacteria > Desulfobacterota > Desulfobacteria > Desulfobacterales > B30-G6 > B30-G6. Next base: position 1,797 of record JASJGV010000182.1, read on the forward strand.
AAAACAACCAGGTATATATTAACGACTTTCGTGTCGGCATTGAGGGCCTCAAGGAAAAATTGATACAGATCACAAAAAATCAGAAAGCAGATGAGATCTATTTGCGTGCAGACAAGACAGTGGCCTACGGCATGGTTGTTTATGTCATGTCAGAGATAAAGGGCGCCGGGATCGAAAAACTTGGCATGATAACAGATCCGGTTGATGACACTGAAAATGACCGTAAAAAACAATCATAAGACATCTCACACAAAGGACTCGGCATCCCTTGCAAGGCTTTACGGCGGAGGTAACGAAAACCGCCTTGTCATGATGGCTTTTACAGCGTCCCTGATCTGCCATTGTATCATTTTTTCGCTATTTATTTACGTTCAGACCCATAAACCCAAACAGCGGTCGGCACCTATCGTCATGAATGTCAAACTGGTTTCGCTTCCGGAGTATACCGGGCCGAGCAAGCAGGTTTCGAAACCATCGGTTTCAAAGGAAAAAAAAGCAACTTCAGGAAAAAAAAAGGTAAGTAAGAAAGCTGTAACCATCAAGAAGAAGCCGGCCTCCAAACCCTCAGTTGCCCCGAAGACAGTCAAAAAAAAGGTGTCACTTAAGAAGAAAACGTATAAATCAGAAAAGGTCAAAGAGAACACCCTGCAAAAACTGGAAAAAAAAATCGAGGCAACCACGTCGGATAGAATTGCCAAGGCCATCGATGAGATCAAGGCCAAGGTTGACAAGACAAAAGACAGGACACCACCCAGCGAAAGTGAGACCCCAATACCTGAATCGAAGCAGCTGGGTGGAGATGGTGAGGCCGCCGGTGGGAAACTGGCTGAAATCGTTGATATCTATCGTGTGGAAGTTGCCTACAAAATTCAGCAGAACTGGGCTTTCCCCGAACAACTGGCTGATGGCCGATCTGATTTGCAGACGCTACTCGTATTTAAGATAATGCCCAATGGAGAGATAAAAGACCTCTTTTTTACAGATCGATCTGGAAACAACCACTTCGATGAATCGGCTTTTCGTGCCGTTATGAAATCTGATCCCGTGGATCCACACCCCGGGTCGGTTTCCACGCCGTATGTACAAATGGGACTACGTTTTACTCCCGAGGGGATACAATAACAGATGGAATCTATCGCACTCATGAAACCCATGAAAATTGTTTTGTATACTATTATCGGATGTGTTGTGGCCTTGATGGTGTTTCAGGCAAGTACCGATGCTGCCGAGTATGACTATATTGACATCAGTAACCCCTTTCTGCGTAAAATTCCATTGGCCGTGCCCTGGTTTAAAAATGTTTCAGGGGGGGCAGACATCGAGGAGCTGTCTGTTACATTGCCGGACCTCTTGTCTGACACGCTGGCGTTTACAGGATATTTTAAAATGCTGGACCGGCAGGCCTTTCTCATGGATCTCAGAAACCCCGATATTATCGCTTCGCAGATCAATTTTCGAAATTGGACAGCCATTGGCGCCGAGCTGCTGATAACCGGAGGGATCCTGATGAAGGACGGTATCATGGAAACAGAGCTTCGCCTGTTCGATACCATCAAGGAAGAACTGGTTATCGGTAAACGCTATAAAGGGGGGACCGATGACACCACACGTATGATACGACGATTTTGTGGCGAAGTGATGTACCACCTGACAGGCCACAGGGGTGTTTTCGACAGCAAAATTGCGTTTCTGTCATCTCTGGCTGGTAAAAAGGAGATTTATATCAGTGACTTTGACGGCCAGAATCCGAAACAATTTACCCATCACGAGGATATCACACTTTTCCCGGCCTGGTCTTCGGATGGCAAATGGATGGCCTACACCTCGTATGGTAAGGGGCAACCCGGCCTATATATAAGAAATTTAACAGAAAACAGGGTTGTTACCCTTGATAAAAAGGGCATCCAGATTACACCGGCCTGGGTTCCGGGGAAATTTGAACTTGCAGCAACACTCTCTTTTTCAGGTGATCAGGAAATTTATTTGTTGACCGGAGGAGGGAAAATTATTAAAAGATTGACAAACAGCCGGGGGATCGATGTTGAACCGACGTGGTCCCCGAATGGGAAACAAATGGCTTTTGTTTCCAAACGGTCAGGAACACCCCAGATCTATATAAAGGACATGACATCGGGTCGTGTGCGAAGACTGACATTTCAGGGAAGATACAACACTCAGCCGGATTGGTCTCAAAAGGGAGATAAAATCGTGTACTCCACCATGGAAGTCGGTAGGATCGATATCTACACGATCGGAGTGGATGGCGGCAATCGAGTAAGGTTGACAGAAAATCAGGGAGATAACGAAGCACCATCCTGGTCGCCCGATGGCAGCCTGATCGTCTTCAATTCTACCCGTGAGGGCAGGTCAAAAATATATATCATGACGGCGTTCGGTACGGATCAGCGGCGCTTGATATCTATGCCGGGGGAGCAGACAAATCCGAAATGGTCTCCAAGCGTTATTTCCAATTAAACAGGGCACAAAGGTAAACAAGGAGGAAGATATGCGAAAAAAATTATGGATATTCACAGGTCTGTTGTTAATTGTTCCAGGACTGCTCTTCACGGTGTCATGCGCAAAGAAAGTTGTTCAGTCTGTTCCAGTTGAGGCGCCAGCGGCGGTAGTTGAAGAGCCGGTACTCGACGAGGCAGCACTGGCAGCACAGGAACAGGCCGCCCAGGAAGATGCTGCCAGACAGTGGCAAATGCAGGCCGAAGAAGATCTCCAGCAGACCCAATTGGCTGAGCAGGCTGCAAAAGAGGCAGAAATGGAAAGAGCTGAAATGGCCGCCATGCAGATGTTCATGAATGAGGATGTCTACTTTGACTTCGATAGCTCCGCTCTCGGTGACATGGCAAAAAATGTGCTTTCCAGAAAAGCCGAGTGGCTTCGCATGACCATGGACGCCTCTGTCATCGTCGAAGGACACTGTGATGAACGAGGTACCAGTGCTTACAACATTGCACTGGGTGACCGTCGGGCAGAGAGTGCCAAAACCTTTCTCCTGGATCTTGGCATTGACGCCAACCAGTTGTCCACCATCAGCTATGGTGAGGAACGTCCGGTGGACATGGGGAAGAGCGAAGAATCCTGGGCTAAAAACAGGCGTGCTCATTTTGTCGTCGAATAATTCCGATGTTTGATTTCTTCAGCGTATAGTAAAAAACAAGGCAAGCAGCGGCACGGCTGCTGCTTGCCTTGTTTTATCCGCCTGCTTTATGGCAGGTTTAACCTTCCAACCCTGCTGTTCCGCCTCGTGGAGAGGGTCTTACGATTGTGGCAAACCCGGATCTCCCATGAGCAGCAGGGATAAATAAATTGAAAAGTTGTTTATATGAGATTCAGATGTACTCTCGCAATTGCCGTTTTGGCAATACTCATCGGCTGTGCCCATCAGGAAGACGTCATTATCCTCGATCAACGGTTATCAAAGGTGGAGGCTCTCGGGAAAAAACTCGATCAAAAAGCCTCCAGTCTTGAGAAAAAGGCCGGCGATCTGGAAAGACGTGATCAGAGCAGCGGCAAGGAAATCGAGCAAAGCAAAGCCTATCTCAACACCAAACTCTCTGAATTCGAGAAAGACCTCGGGGATGAAGATATGCAGCTCAGAACCGAGTATGCAAAACTCAATGCGGGTGTAGAGACGCTCAAAGATGATGTCCAGCTGCTGAGGGGTCGATTAGAGGAATCGGAATTCATGATTCAGGAGCGCTTGAGTACCGGGGAGAATATAGAAAAGGGAAATCAGATATTACTCCACAAACTATCCATCAATCTTAACCAGATCGAAACCCGCCTCCAGTACATCGAACAGTATCTGAACCTGGAATCTTCGGGGGGGCCCAGCGCGAAGAAAAACCTTTCCGGGAAAGCAGAAAAGACGCTTACCGATCAGGAACGCTATATTGCCGCCAAGCAGGCATTCGACCAGGATGATTTCGAGACGGCTCGTTCCGCTTTCGAAGGGATTATCAAGGATTTCCCGAAGTCAGAACATGCGGACAATGCGCAATTCTGGATAGGTGAAATCTATTACCGGGAAAAGTGGTATGAAAAAGCAATCCTGGAATATCAGAAAGTTATCGAAAATTATCCCAAAGGAAACAAGGTCCCCGCCTCCTTGCTGAAACAGGGTTTTTCCTTTATCTCGCTGGGGGACAAGGCCAATGCCAGGCTTATTTTAAGGGATTTGAGCCAGAAATACCCTGAAAGCAATGAAGGAAAAATAGAGCTTCAGAAATTAAAAGAATTTCAGTAGAATTTTGAACTTTATTCGCGCCGCGCTTTTTGCCCTGCTATGCTTGCTGAAATACCCGGGTGAGCATGCAACACTTTCCCGGCGTCCTTTACGCACATTGAAGCGCGCAACATGATAAAGATTATCGGCATAGACCCTGGCTTATCTGCAACCGGTATCGGCGTTGTCACAGGCAAAGGACTTTCGGTTCATGCCTATTCATATGGCACCATTCATACCTCAAAAGATATCTCTTTGCCGCATCGCCTCGATAAAATCTATTCAAAACTCACAGAAGTTCTACAGAGAGAGCACCCTGACCATATGGTGGTCGAAGATGTATTTTCTTTGAACAATTACCCCAAATCGGGAATTCTATTGGGGAAGGTAACGGGGATTCTGTTACTGGCAGGATTCAAAACCGGTGTTTCTGTGTCTGAAGTGGCGGTTCGGGAAGCAAAAAAGGTGTTGACCGGTAACGGGCGGGCAACGAAACAGCAGCTTGAGAAAGCGGTACGCAGGAAATTGAATCTAACTGACCCCATAAAACCCTATCATGCATCAGATGCTTTGGGGTTGGCGTTGATCGGGTTATACCGGTATGGATGAAAGACCAGGGTCGGAGGGTTCGAGGGGGATACAAGGGTTGGAGGGTGGCTGAGAGCTGTAAGCAGAGAGCAACATCCCAGCATCCAGGCATCCTCCCTTTCCAGCTTACAAGAGTTCAAGGGAATAACGGTTCATTGGGTTTGTTGCGTTGCTACATGCAAATAGCGACCTGTAAACCGACAAACACAAAACACAAAGTACAAAACACAGGCGTATCATGATCGGATATATCGAAGGTACACTCATGCGCAGGGATGAAGATCACATCCTGCTTTTGACCAAACATCTCGGGTATGAAATACTCCTCCCGGCAGTGGTCATGCGATCGTTGAAGGACACCCAGGTGGGAGATACGATTTCACTTTACATTTACCATCAGCAGACGGAACGTCAGCCAAAACCGATATTGATCGGTTTCAACCTGGAAGTGGAAAAGGAATTTTTTCAGCGCTTCATATCCGTGGAGGGCATTGGTCCTCTCAAGGCGGCCCGAGCCCTTACCCGACCGATTCGGGAGATCGCAAGTGCTATCGAGTCCAAAGATGTCGGTCGACTCAAAGAATTGAAGGGTATCGGTGTCCGTGCTGCCCAGAAAATTATCGCTTCCCTGGAGGGGAAAATGGGAAAATTTGCCCTGATGCGTGAAGACGAGAAACAGGATTCGCCTGAAATCGAAGACCTTGAAAAACAGGTTGTCGATGTGCTCGTGAAACAGTTGGGGCACAAAATGACGGATGCTATAACAATGGTGGCGCAGGCGGTCAAGCAGGGGCCGGTATATACAACGGCAGAGGAGCTGTTCGATGCCGTATACCGGCTTCAGAAGAACAGCTTATAAGCTGAGCTTTCCACCTGGGGTAACGATCAATTGGAACAATGGAATTTTGGAATGATGGGTTTAGCAGAGAAACGTCTTTCTATAAGAGATGTCGTTCTTATCGACTATTATAAAAACTGGGAGCAATTCGCCTTTTAAACCCAATTTTCCAGCATTCCAACCTGCCAACATTCCAAGTCGGCAATCAAAGGGTGGAATTACCAAACAGAAACATCCATATGAGTTATTGGATCTCCAGGACCTTAAATCATGACAGATACATTCAAAAGTGGCACCATCGGAACCCAGGAGATTATTTCCGGTGATAGCCTTCCTGGTGATGAGGGCAATGAAATATTGTCGCTTCGGCCGACCAGACTTTCCGAATACATCGGCCAGGGTGAGATTGTAGAAACATTGAAGATTGCCATCGAGGCGGCCACCAGGCGCCGGGAGCCTATCGACCATGTTTTATTCCACGGCCCCCCTGGACTTGGAAAGACAACCCTTGCGCATATTATAGCCAACGAGATGGGGGGGAAGCTGACCACGACATCGGGTCCGGCCCTTGAAAAAGGGGGGGATCTCGTCGGTATGCTGACTCATCTTGAGGAAGGCGATATTCTGTTTATCGATGAGATCCACCGTACACCCAAGTCAGTGGAAGAATTGCTCTATCCGGCCATGGAGGATTTTGCCATTGATTTTGTATTTGATAAAGGCATCCATGCCAGGAGCCATCGATACCGCTTAAATCGATTTACCATTGTGGGAGCTACGACACGCGCAGGGCTTCTCTCCTCTCCACTGAGGGACCGTTTTGGGATCTTTAGAAATCTTGATTTCTATGGAGAACGGGAACTCGTTCAAATTTCAACGCGATCCGCAAAACTGTTGGATATTCAAATTGATAAAGCTGCCGCAGAGGAACTATCTAAACGCTCCAGGGGGACCCCAAGGATTGTCAACCGTCTACTTAAGCGGGTCAGGGATTATGCCCAGGTGCGGGCTGACGGTGTTATAACACTCGATACCGTAGAGGCGGCTTTGTCCCTGGAAGGGGTTGATGCCAAAGGGCTGACAAAGTTGGACCGGAAGTATTTGAAGACGATCATCGAATTTTATCACGGAGGACCTGTCGGTATCGAGGCCATTGCCGCAACCCTGCAAGAAGAAAGCGATACCCTGGTTGATGTGGTGGAGCCGTTTCTTCTTAAAACAGGGTTGCTTATCAGGAGCTCATCGGGCCGCAAGGCTTCCGAGGCTGCTTTCCGTCATCTGGGGTTCAAGATTGATCGACAACAGGCGCTTTTTTAGACAGCGATAAGCATTAAGCCGTAAGCTGTAAGCGGCTTAGAGCTTATGGCTTAATGCTTATGGTTAAAGGTCTCACCTATATATGAAAAAGTCTAAAACTGAATATTCTTCATACAAGGAAGCCCGTTGGCATCTCCTAAGGGTCGAGAAAAACGGCAGCCTAAGGCCATTTGTTCATTTTAGGGAATTGGCTATGATTGTGGCAGGTTTGGTCTTGGTCATGGCTGGTGTCATTGGATGGTTGCTGGTCGCATGGCTGGATATCAGGGGGACACTTGCGGCATCCCAGAAGCGTGTTTCCAGTCAAACCCGTGCCATGGAAGCGACCCGTCATGAAAAAGATAGTGCCATGGCCCGCCTGGCCATTACAGAGTCGAAACTGAAAGCAGTTGTTTCCGGCCCTTCAATGGAAAAACAACCTGTACGCTCGATCGTGAAAGAAGGAGAGACGGCACCGATTAAAACAGTGACCGAACCAGATGACATCCCCCAGGCATCTCCAGTAAAAAAGCCGGCAGAAACCACCACGGCGTCCGGAGCATCTCCGGCACTTGATGCCGCCGACATGGATGTGGTCATCGAAAAGGTTGTTGCCGATAATCTTTTCATCTGCGCCAGCCCTAACGACACATCGCTGAACATCGAGTTCAAGGTTATCAACATGGGTGCCCGAAAACAGCCCGCATCCGGGCATGTGTTTGTTATACTGAAAGACGCATATGCCGAGCAAGACCAATGGCTGGTGGTGCCAAGAGCCATGCTGATGGATGGAAGACCTGTTCAATCAAAGGGGCAGCGATTCAGAATTTATAATTACAGAACAATTAAATTCACGGTTGCGCACGAAAACCCCGGGTTGTTTGTGCAGGCCACCATTTTTATCTTCAACAATACGGGTGAATTGATATTTGAGAGAGATTTTACCCTGGAACCCATCCCTGTGTGTTCATAACGGAGAAACACATATTGCAGCACCCACAAAAGAAACTATTCATCATTGAAAAGGGGCTGACCATTGATGGCTCGGTTTCGTTCAAGGGGCAGTTGATCATCAATGGTACGGTCAAGGGTACCCTTGTGGGTGATCATATCGCTATTTCGGAGGAAGGTGTGGTCGCGGCAGAAACACGGGCTTCCTTTATCACCATAGGGGGTGTTTTCAGGGGGCGCCTTAAGGTATCCGGTAAGGTGGTTCTCCTTTCCACCGGTATCTGTTCCGGTATTATCGAGTGCCAGGATATGGAACTGGAACCTGGGGGCGTGTTGAACGGAGAAATAAGCTGCAAGCAGACAATAGAGAGAAAATTGCCGGTCATTCCTTAACGTATTCTTTTTCACGTTTCATGAAATACCAGGGTTAGATACTGCCTTCTTATCGTGTGGGAAGGAAAATGAGACGACAACCGGGAAGTGGTCAGAATAATAAGCCCCCTCCACGTGATCCCTGACGATCACGGTGTCCTCAGATGTGATACCGTCTGTATAAAGGACCCAGTCAATACAATCCTTGCCGGGTTTTCCGGAAAATCCATGATGGGTACCACACGGGGCTTCGTCAAAGGTATTGTGGAAAGAGATGTACGGATTTTCCCCGGCAGTGGATTCATCTACAAAGATCCGGTAATGCTGTGAATCAAAGGGAGCGTTAAAATCACCCATGAGAACTGCAGGGACAGGGTCAGGGCGCCGTATGAGACGTTTCAGTATGAGCCTGGCGCTGAATGTCTGAACAGAAGATGAAAAATCAAAATGGGTGTTGATACAGGTCAATTTGCGTGACATCCTCTGGAATGTGCCGATGGTGCACTGTCTGGGCCACTGGCTGTTGAAAGAACGGCTTGGTATGTCGGGCATTTCACTCAGGTAGAAATGCTCCGGGTTGTGCACTTCCCAGTCTTTTCGGAAAAAGATGATATTGTTCTGCCAGAAAGAGGGCGCGGGGTTTCGACGGCCGATCAGTCGATAATCACCGAGAATGGATGCAAGATCGTCGGCTTGAAAGTCATTGACCTCCTGGCATGCGATGAAGTCCACCGGATATGCCCGAAACAAGCTCGGCATCAGTTTTCTACGATGTTTCCAGGCATTGGGTCCATCCTCTGCCAGTCCGAAACGAAGATTGAGGGTCATTACGGAGAAGTGATCGATGTCAGGGTGCATGATGAGATGGATATTAAGGAAAAATTAATAACCTGTCAAATGTTTGTAAGGGGACAGGGGCTGAGGGTAGGTCAAAGCTGTAAGCAGTAAGCATTAAGCTGTTTACAGCTAAAAGCTTACTGCTTATTGCTTACCGCTTACGGCTTATACCACCAAATCCGATTTATTGAACCTGAGCATAAAAAAACTGCTTGACATCTTGAAACATATGACTTAAATATTTTGATTCATTTTTAAAGTATTCGTGAAAGCGTCAACCATCGTTGAAAGGCGATGTTGCAGGGAGAATTGATGTGAAAAAGTATACATACAGTGCAAAAAAAGAAGACAACAAAGACAAGTGGTGGGTTGTCGATGCAGAGGGGCAGGTTCTTGGTCGCCTGGCTTCCTCCATCGCAGCGCGCTTGAGAGGAAAACATAACCCGTTGTTTACACCCCATGTGGATACCGGGGATTCGGTTGTGGTCATCAATGCTGAGAAAATTGTACTCACCGGCAGAAAATGGGATCAGAAAAACTATTACCGGCACAGTGGCTATATTGGTGGTCTTACAACCATTCCTGCAAAGAAGTTGCGGGAGGATCGACCTGAAGACCTGATCCGTTTTGCGGTGAATGGGAGGTTGCCTAAAAACAGACTGGGCAGGGCGATGATCAAAAAATTGAAAGTGTATGCCGGCGAGGCACACCCTCACGAAGCCCAGCAACCAGAACCGCTGGCGTTTCAGTAATGTGCGTCCTTGCAAAAGGGGTGGCAGGCAATAAATAGATAAAAAAATCAATCAATTAGCGAATAGACAAGAGTTGAGGAAACCTATGGCAGAACAAAACGTATATTACGCAACCGGCAAACGTAAAACCTCTATTGCTCGGACATGGCTGGAGCCTGGCACCGGTAAGATTACGGTTAACGATAGACCCCTTGACGATTATTTTAAGGTGGGTACGGCCAAAATTATCATGCTGCAGCCCCTGTCACTCACCAATACGCAGGAGACCTACGATATAAAGGTGCGTGTGCTGGGTGGCGGCATTACCGGCCAGGCAGGTGCTATCCGTCATGGAATCACCAAAGCGTTGCTCCAGGTGGAGCCGGACCTGAGACAGGTGCTGAAAAAGGCCGGGTTTATTACACGTGATGCCAGGGTCAAGGAGCGCAAGAAATACGGGCAAAAAGGTGCAAGAGCCCGCTATCAGTTCTCCAAGCGTTAGAACCTGACTGATATTCTTTATTTTTAAGACCGATTCTTTTCAAAATCAAAAGTTGGAAGGTGTCGGTCTTTTTTTTGTTTATACCTCTTTTCAGAATAATGTTCCGAAAATATTATGGAGGCATAATGGGTTGTAACAGAAAAATGG
>JASJGV010000183.1:0-3647 GCA_033791325.1 Desulfobacterales bacterium
ACTTCCGGGGTATGTTGAACCCGCTGAAGATCTTTGGGTAAAAGCTGAGGTTTCAGGGCAGGTAGTTCAAGTCTTGGTCAAAGAAGGGACACATGTCAAGCAAGGCCAGGTGATCGCGCAGGTGGATGATCGTGATTACAAATCCAGGCTTGCCCGCATAGAAGCAAATCTTAAGCTGGCTAAACTGGAATACGATCGAATATATTCTCTGGATAAAAAGAAGATTACAGCTGCAAACAGACTCGATGAGATAGAGGCTAGACGAACCGACGTCTCTGCTCAACGGGATGAAGCGACACTGGCTTTGAGCAGAACCCGGATTCTGGCCCCCATAGAGGGGCAGGTCAATGAGATCATCGCCAAACAGGGTACTTTTTTAGGTGTGGGAGACCCGGTGGCGCAAATACTACGTGTGTCAGAAGTAATGGTAACCGTAGGTATTCCCGAAAGCGATGTGGATTCTTTTTTTGGTTTGACGGAAGCGACGGTAATCATCGATGCGCTCGAAAAGAGACGCGTCAAAGGAAAAAAAGTTTTCTTGTCACAGCAACCCAGGAACCTGGCACGCTTGTTTGACCTCGAATTGGAAATCCCAAATACAGACAGTCGTATTCTACCGGGAATGTTTGCCAGTGTTGAACTCATAAGAGCTGTTTATGAAAAGGCCCTGGTAATACCCTTATACGCAGTTATCAATCTGGGTGATGAGCAGTTTGTCTATATTGAAAAGGATGGTTCAGCCAAAAAAATACCGGTTGACGTAGGACAACTGGTTGATTGGCAGGTTCATATCACTTCCGGGATATCGGCAAATGACAAAGTAATCGTTGTGGGGCATCGGCTCTTAAGTGATGGCCAGCCCGTCGAAGTCATAAAGAATGTTTCGGATGTGCAGGAGATATTGGCTTTATGATTGTTTCCGACCTGGCTGTTAAGAAAAGAACCAGTGTAATGGTGCTGGCCCTCATGATTCTAATCTTCGGGCCGTTGTCCTATTTTTCCCTGCCCAGAGAATCGGCCCCGGACATCACCATCCCATTCGTGTTTATCATGACGAATTATACCGGTGTTGCACCGGAAGACATTGAAAATGCCATAACCATACCCATTGAAAAAAAACTCAAAGGTCTCGAGGGGGTGAAAAAAATTGAATCCTCCAGCACCGAGGGGATGAGTTCTATTGTAATAGAATTTGTCGCGGGAACTGACATCGATGATGTTCTGCCTAAAACAAAGGACAAAGTCGATCTTGCCAAAGCTGAGTTACCCCAGGATCTGGAAGACGACCCGGAGGTTATGGAAATCAACCTATCCGAGCTTCCCATTGTTGTTTTTTCCCTTTCCGGAACCTGCGGTCTCGAGTGCCTGAAAGAGATCGCCGAAGATCTTGAAGAGGAGTTTGAGTCCATACCCGGCGTGCTCGAGGTAGATGTTACCGGTGGCTTGGAAAGAGAAATAAGGGTTGAACCCTACCCGGACAAACTCGCCTATTTTGGTCTGTCCATTTTAATGCTTCAGGATGTAATCGCTCAGGAAAATCAGAATGTATCCGGTGGTGCCATCAGAATGGGAGATGGACGTTTCCAGCTGAGGGTGCCGGGAGAATTCAAAACACCGGATGAGATTTATGGTTTGATCGTTGGTCTGCATAATGGTCAGCCGGTATATCTCAGGGATGTGGCGCGTGTGGTGGATGGGTTCAAAGACGAAGAGGGCCGCTCAAGACTGAACGGACAGGAGGCTGTAAATATCCAGATAAAAAAACGCGCCGGTGAGAACATCTTGCACATTACAGACAAGGTGTCGGCTATCATTGCCGAGAAAAGACAGACCTGGCCCACCGGAACGGAAATCTCCAAACTCATGGACCAGGCCAAAGAGATCCGGATCATGGTGTCTGACCTGGAGAATAATATCATGACAGGTCTGATTCTTGTCATCGTGGTGTTGTTTTTTGTCCTGGGGATCCGGAATGCTGTCCTGGTGAGCATGGCGATTCCTTTTTCAATGTTTATATCCTTTGTTGTGTTGGGTGCTCTCGGTATCACCTTGAACATGGTTGTTCTGTTTTCATTAACCCTGGCGCTGGGAATGCTGGTGGACAACGCCATCGTAATTGTTGAGAATATTTTTCGGTTTATGGAACAAGGGGTGCCGAGAATACAGGCTGCAATGAAAGCAACGAGCGAAGTCGCCCAACCTGTCATAGCGTCTACATTGACAACCTTGGCTGCATTTTTCCCGCTGATTTTCTGGCCGGGTATCATGGGCGAATTTATGTCTTACCTGCCCATTACGGTTATTATTACACTTGCCTCCTCTCTTTTTGTTGCCATGGTCATCAACCCTGCGCTTGCGGCCATATTCCTGAAATTGCCTTTTGGCCACCGATTTGCAAAGAAACGTGTTACTGCGGAAGATATCGAGCAGGCCGGTGAAGCGCCCATTGAGATCCGGGGCCCCCTTCTAAAGGGGTATCGCATTCTTTTGACGGGTGCGCTCAACCATCGACTGGCTGTGCTCTTGATGGCCTCTCTGGCGGTTGTCGCCATGGTCATGATCTGGATGTATAGAATTGGTCTGGAGAAACCAGTCGAGTTTTTCCCAAACATAGAACCCAACAGTATATATGTTAACCTGGATGTCTCAGAAGGTGCGGATATCGAGTTTTCCGATCGTATTTCGAGACAGGTCGAAGCTGCAATCTGCAACGGTGCTGAAGATCCAATTCTCTCAGCCCATGTAGAACCTGCTGACTGTTACTATGCTGATGTGGAGAAAAAAGATCATACACTTCGGGGTGGCAGGCAATACACCGGTTTGACAGATCTGGTAAACGTAAAGGACATATATTCCCGAACCGTTGCCGTTATTGGTGGAAGCTCCATGTTTGAAAGTACCGCGGCCAATCATATTGGTGTCCAGTTTCATGATATGGAAGAACGTCCGGAGTCGTCCTTTAAAACGTTGGAAGAGATCAGGAAACGGATTAAAGATATCCCGGGAGCTCAAATAACCATCGCTATTCAGGAGGAGGGCCCGCCTACCGGATCGCCCATCAATATTGAAATAGCCGGGGATAACTTTGCTGTTCTCGGACGCATATCCCAGGAAGTCACAAAGATACTGGAAAAGATTCCTTTTGTGCAGGATATTCGGGATGATTTTGTTGCCGGATCGCCTACGGTGAGTGTCAGGGTCGATCGTCAGAAAGCTTCTTTGCTGGGTTTGTCTACAGAGATCATCGGGTTTGTTCTCAAAGTTGCTTTCAATGGAACAAAAGTGTCCACCTATCGCGAGGGGGATGAGGATTTTGACATTACGGTCCAATTGTCAGAATCCGACCGAAAATCGACAGACATCCTCCGTGAGCTCCTTATCCCCACAAACAATGGTCTTATTCCGTTGAGTACCATTGCAAGCTTTGAAGTGACCGGGGGCCTGGGGCAGATCAACCGCGTGAATCATGAACGGGTTGTCACCATAACGGCCAATGTTGACGAGAAAAATATTCCAAGTCCGGTGGTGAGAGCGCAGGCTGAGGAAATCATATCTAAGGTCAGCATGCCACCGGGATACAAGATTCGATTTACCGGAGAACAGGAAGAACAGGAGGAAACGGAAGCCTTTTTGACAAAAGCGTTTGC
>JASJGV010000184.1:0-4378 GCA_033791325.1 Desulfobacterales bacterium
CCCCTAACACTTTTTGACGCTTGAATCCTAGCTTTTTCCCTAAGGCCAACATTTGCGTGTTTTCCGACAGTACAGTACCGTGAATGATCTCGAGTCCACGGTTCCCTGCCTTGATCAAACAATTTTGCAGCAATGCCGCGCCAATACCCTTGCCGTGCCATTCATCAGCTACAACGATGGAAAATTCAGCCTTTGTGAGATTTCTTTCAGAAATGATTCGGGCGACTCCGATCATTTTTTCCTGGGATGGAGCGTCCATGAAGGCCACCAATGCAATTTCACGATCATAATCAATCTGCGTAAATCGTGCCAGCATGCTGTGGGACAGATGTTTCATCGGTGTAAAAAAGCGCAGATAAACACTCCTGGGTGAAAGCGCATCAAAAAGCGCTGCCAGCAAGGGCGCATCTTCCGGTCGAATGGGTCTTATAAACAGATCCACGCCCATGGTGGTTTGGATATGCTCTTCAAATTGATCCGGATAAGGACTGATGACCAGATGATGGGGTGCTGTTTTCTGAGATGATTTTAGAAAGATCCGGGCATCCACCGCACAAACTATATCCCCTTTGATAAAAAGAGGGTTGATATCGAGTTCATCAATTTCAGCAAAATCGGTTACCAGCTGTGACAAACGGATCAGTATCCCTTCAAGCAATTGAATATTGGCTGCTGGAAAAGACCTGTAACCTTTCAGCAACTTGAAAAGTCTGGTTTTTTCCATAAGTCTTCCGGCCAATAGACGATTTAAGGGTGGCAGGGCAATGGCACTATCTTGAATGACTTCCGTCAGGACACCTCCCATCCCAAAAAGTATGCTGGGTCCAAAATCCCGATCGTTTTTTGCGCCAACGATGATTTCATGATCCGGATGATTGAGCATGGGTTGGATGGTGACCCCCTGGATCTTCGCCTTGGAATTGTAGGCTGTTGCATTTTGTAGAATATTCTCATAAGCCTCTAAGACTTCCTTTTCATTTTTTATATCAAGACAGACGCCCTTGGCATCCGATTTGTGGGTAATGTCCCGGGAATTAATTTTCATGACAACCGGAAAACCCAAATCCTCAGCTATCTTGATGGCATCTTCTCTTGTTGCGGCATTTTCAATTCGATTCACAGGAATCCCATATAATGAAAGCAGTTTTTTAGATTCCGGCTCACTCAACATATGATTGCCCCTTTTTAGGAACTCATGGATCATATATTTTGCTGATATTCGATTAAATTCTAACTTGTTGTGAACTCTGGATGGGATCTGTTGGAGCATCTGCTTGTTTTGGGCGTCACGATATATATCGACGAATGCACGCACGGCCCGCTCTGGTGTGTCGAATGTGGGGATACTAGCTTGATTGAATACATCCCGGCCCTTCTGCATATTCAATCCACCTACCCAGGATGTGAAAATGGGTATGGTCTTGTCTTTGAGAAGATCCACCAGGGAAAGAGCCAGCTCGGTAGTGTCGGTGAGGGCCTGAGGCGCGGCCATGATTAAAAGTCCATTTACTTCTGATGCGTTCAAACAAATGCTGACCACTTTCCGGTATGTTTCCGGTGTGGCATCACCGAGCATGTCGATGGGATTTCTCTTGCTCCAGTATAGCGGGAGAACCGAGTCTAGCTGCTGGATCGTTTCCGGGCTTAATTCAACCGGTTCCAGGCCGTAGTCGTCCAGGCTATCCATGGCTATAACACCCAATCCACCGGCATTGGTGATAACCAAAAGACCGGCGCCTTTAGGCCTGGGTTGTTTAGACAACATTTCTGCACAGTCAAAGAGTTCTTCAAAGGTTTTCACCCGCAGAATGCCGGCTCTTTCAAAAGCCGCGTCATAAACTGCATCCTCTCCTGCCAGTGCTCCCGTATGTGAAGCCGCTGCCAATGAACCTGCTTTTGTTCGCCCAGCTTTTAATGCAATGATGGGTTTTAAACGGGATACGGCACGAGCAGCACTCATAAATTTTCTGAAATGTGTGAGACTTTCCACATACATCACAATACTTGTCACATCACGTTCACCACCCAGGTAGTCAATCATATCACCAAAATCGACATCCAACGTGTCTCCAAGACTCACAAAGTGGCTGAACCCGATCTTTTCTTTAAGCGACAAATCCAGAATTGCCGTACAAATAGCCCCGCTTTGAGAAATAAATGCCATCTTCCCAGGCAACGGCATCGTCTTTGCAAAACTGGCATTTATCTTGTCACGCGTGCCGAGTATGCCCACGCAATTTGGGCCGATGATACGCAAGTCAGAGTTTCCTGCTTCTTTTTTTATGGCGGCCTCGATCTTTTTGCCTTCTTCTCCGATCTCTTTCCCGCCGGCAGAAATTATGATCACACCCCCGACCCCTGTCTCAGCACATTCTTTGATTATTTTGGGTGCGGACAAAATAGGTGTCGCCAAAACAGCCAGATCAACACTGGTGTTGAGATGCTCAATTGATGTGCAGGATGGTTTTCCCCAGAGATTTCTGTGTTTCGCATTGATGGGATAAATATCCCCGGCATACCTGCTGTTGATAAGGTTCTGCATGATGGCATGTCCCACACTGCCCTTTCTTTCACTTGCACCAACTACCGCTATAGATTTTGGATGAAAGATTTTATCCAGATTTTTGACACTCATGTCTTCATTTCCTTATATAAACCCCAATGTTGCATATACAACATGACTACAGCTTCACCCTCGACGCCTTAACTCTGAAGCCCTCCGGCTCTTGCAACGTTGGGGTAAACGGATTCGGTAAATAGGTCTTATCGTATAATCCAAATCGAGCGATCACGCGCTATATGGATAAGCTTGTTGGTTACCCTGCCGATAAAGAACTCTCGCACACGCGATCGCCCCTTTCTCCCCATCACAATGGTCTCGAAATCGTACTGCCGGGCCTCATCTGCAATGGCCTTAGCCCGGCTGCTCTTGCCGATGATCATCTTGGTAGAGATTGATTTTGATTTAAAGCCAGATCTGATCAATTTTTTCGTGGCAAGATTAAATGGCGATGTCATTTCTTTTTTAGCGGCTGTGGTGAATTCCTTCGATGGCCTTATCGAAGCTATCTCCGGCAACCTGAGTTCACCCTGCCGGATCACATGCAGCAGTTCCACTTCAAAGTCAAAACCACCCAGGACAGAGCCCACAAAATTGACCGCTTGCATGGCATCCTGAGAACCATCGAATCCCATCAGGATTTTATGGCCCGGAGGTTTCTTGCCCACTAAAATCAATGGTATAAGCACGATTTTGGCCAATAGCTTAGAAGCAATGCCGCCTAACACGACACCTCGTAAGCCAGTGATACCCCGCCGTCTGGTAACCACAGCAGTATAGCCATTCCGAGCTTCCTGAATAATGTCTCTTGCGATTCCTTTTCTCCGATTCTGAATTTTCGTTTCAATGGATTCCATGGGGAAGCCCGATTTTTCCAACAGGCCTTTGGCTCTTTCCATGTAATCCCGAATCAATTTTTTCTGACTCATTTCCCAGGCCCTGGCCTGCTTGACAACAGCCCTGCTACTGACATTTTTTTCCAGGTCCCAGTAACTTTCCGGTACCGAGCTGAACACGTGAAACAATACAATCCGCATCCTGTGAAAAGGATCATTTCTAGCGATATATTTCACCGTGTTGATCGCACGATCTGATCCATCAACAGGCACCAGTATTTTTTCTCGTGATTTTTTTCTCATTATATCTACTCCCATTTAGGTTGTCTTATCTGGAAAAAATTCTCGCCGGTTTTCGCGCTGGTCAATCAGGTAAAGTAATGATGCTTTTTCCTCGAGTCTTTTTTGGAGAGATACCAGACGCTGCCGATCAATATAGCGCATACGGATATACACCATTCGAAAGCCCTCCGGGACCTTGTCATAAGAAGATAGGATACTGACCATCTGTCCACCAAACTCTCTGATAACATCAGCCAGTTCCTTTATGG
Source organism: Desulfobacterales bacterium (assembly GCA_033791325.1). GTDB lineage: Bacteria > Desulfobacterota > Desulfobacteria > Desulfobacterales > B30-G6 > B30-G6. Next base: position 3,948 of record JASJGV010000184.1, read on the forward strand.
TTCCCGGATTGTCTTTGGTTCTAAACGCAAATTGAATTCCCCCGGCGTGAATACCCGTCAGCGAAATAAGCACCCGGAAAAGATCCGTCTGGGTAATCACGCCCACGACCAACTCATTTTCATCAACCACCGGAGCTCCTGATATTTTATTGCTGAGAAGTAATTTAGCTGTTTCTTCAACTGTCCAATCCATTGGCACCGCAATGGGGTTTCGTGTCATGATGTCTTTGACCTGAATTTTCATCAAAAGATACAGCAGTTCATGAATTTCCAAACTGGTGGCATCAGATGCAGAGGCGCGTTTCAAATCTCGGTCAGTGATGACACCCACCAGCTTATTTTTTTTCACCACCGGCAGAAGCCGTATGTGGTGTTGTTGCAAGATGGCTGTTGCATCCTGCATGGAATTATCGACACCGATGGTAATGATA
>JASJGV010000185.1:0-10907 GCA_033791325.1 Desulfobacterales bacterium
TTTTCAGCGTACAGGGGTTGTCAGAAAAATGTTCCGATTGAGGACCGTTTTTCTGCTACAAACCCTTATGCCGCCATCCTATTTTCGGAGCATTATTATGACAAGCGGTATAAAAGTGAGTCTTACATTCTTAAATTTGAAACACGCATTTCATCTAATCATACTTGCGCATTACATAACACCGTTGTATGTGGTGTCATGTCTAATTGCAACAGCGGATCATGACACAATATCAAACTGTCACATCAAACAAGGTATTGTCCCCGTTTCATGAAATATACGAAATATAAGGAGGCCTAATGTCAACACCCAAAGCTCTTGAAATATTGAAAAGTGCCCTGCTGCTGGAACTACGTGGAAAAGCTTTCTATGAAAAGGCCGCTGACAGCGCCGAAGATAAAGATGTAAAAGACTTCTTCGTCAAACTGGCTGAAGATGAAATCAGCCATGTCCAGATATTGTCGGAACAGTACAAGTCCTATAAAAAAGACGGTACCTTTGTTGAAATGGACCGCAATGTGTCAAATGAAAGCGTTGCCAACGCTGTGTTGACCGATTCGCTGAAAGAGCGCATTGCGGGTGCCGGTTTTGAATCGGCCGCCATTTCAGCTGCCATGGGCATGGAAGAACGTGCCATCAAACTCTACTCTCAAAGAGCGGATGAATCCACAGATCCCCAGGAAAAAGCACTCTATGGATGGCTTGCCGAATGGGAGACCCAACACCTTGAATTCCTCGCAGCCATTGACAAGGAGGTAACTGAAGCGCTCTGGAATGATAATAGCTTCTGGCCATTTTAAATTTAGAGATGGCTTCTTAGATCGCTGCCAGAGCCTGTCTCAAATCCTCAATCAACACCTTGGCATCTTCGATCCCAACGGAAAGCCGGACAAGGCTCTCGATGACACCCGCCTTTTTTCTTTCATCCGGATTTAATCCCACATGGGTGTTTGTGACAGGTTGGTTTGCCAGACTGGTGACACCGCCCAGACTGGTAGCCAGCTTAATGCGCTGCAGCTGGTCCATAAACTGCTTGGTTTTATTGAAGTCTGCGTCTAACTCAAAGCTGAGCATTCCGCCGAATCCTTGCATTTGCTTTCGGGCAATATCGTGGTCGGGATGGGACGGCAGACCCGGATAATGCACCCGACGGATCTTTTCCTCAGCCTCCAGAAATTCGGCAATCCGCATGGCATTCTCATTGTGCCGGTGCACACGAATATCCAGGGTCCGAAGCCCCCTGGCGATCATAAATGCCGTCATGGGGTCCATGATACCGCCCAGGATTTTGCGATAGTCCCAGATTTTTTCAAAGCAGGGATCATTGCAGCATGCAAACCCGGCGGTGATATCATGGTGGCCGCCCAGGTACTTGGTTGCGCTGTGAATAACAACATCGACACCCCAGTCAACTGGATGTTGATTGATCGGTGTTGCAAAGGTGGAATCGAGCAGAACAAGAGCGCCGTTGGCGTGTGCTGCCTTGGCCAATGATTCAACATCGATTACACGCAGCAGCGGGTTGGTGGGTGTCTCCAGATAGAGAATTGACAGCCCCTGCTCGATTTCCCTGAAAATCCCCTCCAGATCCCAACAGTTTAAAAAGACGGTCTCAACGCCAAAGCCCGGCAGCAGCTTGTTCAACAATTCAAAGGTCCCACCGTACGATTCCCGTATGGAAACAACACGGTCTCCTGTCTTCACGAGAGACATGATAGCCGTTGTGATGGCCGCCATACCGGAACTGAATCCCAGAGCATGGTCATATGTCTCGAACTCGGCCAGCATATCCTCGACCTGCCTTACGGAAGGATTGTCCCAGCGGGAATAGATGTACCCACTCCGGTTCTGAACCACATCGATCATATCGTCCGATGTATCGAAATAATAGGTTGCCGTTTGGTACAACGGCGGCACAACAGGTTTCCCTTTCATGTTTTTATCTCCTAATATAAAATCGTTGCACGATTTTATCGAACGCGACCGTGTCGCTGTTTTGGCGAATGATTTGTCTGTGTAAGGCAATGGATGATTATTATATCCTTATACCAAGTGTGCCTCAATAACATTTCAACAGCCACTTGACAATCAGATCCCGTCAACATTGTGCCGTTTTCATTTGTCCTCAATTGTGCTATTGGCAATAAAATCGCAGGAACGATTTTATAATACGCGACGGTGTCGCTTCTATTTGAAAGGTTTAAGTCTCTTTTTTTAACTAACGACTTAAAAGATCTTTTCTCACAACCTTGACACTCCGGGATATGCCACAAGACTTCAACAAAAAGGTCGATTGAAGCTCACCCGAAGCCTTCGGTCGAATCAAAGCGAGAAAACGGACGACTATGGATAATCTGGACGTACTGGTTATTGGACGGAACTGCATCGACTATATCTCGGTTGTCGACCGATTTCCCCGGGAAGACGAAAAGGTTCCGCTGAACACCAGGATGGTGGAAGGCGGTGGTCAGGGGGGAACCTCTGCCTGCTGTGTTTCGCGGCTGGGTGGAAAAACAGCCGTGGTGGGCAATATCGGGAATGACAAGGAAGGGGAATTCTGCCTCCGGCGCTTGGCAGATTTCACCGTTGACACCCGCTATGTTCAGGTGATCGAAAACACAAAAACGCCGGTAGCCTATCTTTTTGTCAATCAATCCAACGGCAAGCGGACCATTATTTACGAACCCAGCAGGTTGCCGGACATCGAAATCCCGAGTGACCTGGATCACCTGCTGCAAAGCGCAAAAGCCCTGTCTCTCGATCCGCAGACAACCACACTCGGCAAAACGCTCAAACAGCGTATCCGGCCGGATGCCAAGCTTATCTATGATTGTGAGCGCTGGAAAGATCACATGGAAGACATGATGGATGCGGCGGATTATTTCATTCCGTCATCCGCTTTTTTCGATTCCAGCAAGGACAAATTCGATCCGCATCAACTGTTCGACAATATTTTCAAGCTAAATAAAATGACCCAGGGGCAGCTGATCGTAACGCATGGCGAGGCAGGCGCCTACTATCCATTGGGAAGCACACTGTACCATGTCCCCGCACCGGCTATACCTGTGCTTGACACGACCGGTGCCGGAGACAATTTTCACGGCGCATTTGCCCTGGCCATCAGCCGGGAGTTTGACCTGCACAAAGCGGTCCGGTTTTCAGTTGCCGTGGCATCTCTTTCCTGCCGTGCATACGGCGGCCGAAATGCGGTTCCTGATTTTGAAGAAGCCCTGGCCATGTCCCAAAGGCTCACATCCAGCATTGTATGACTCTCTTTGCGGAGCTATATAGGGGTTGTCAGAAAAACGTTCCGATTGAGGAGCGTTTTTCTGTTACAAACCCTTATGCCGCGATCCAATTTTCGGAACATGATTATGACAAGCGGTATAACATCGCTGGGCGATGTTATTTTGGATCAAATTTTTTGATCATCTTCAGCAAGTACTGTTGAGATGCCTTGTCCTGGCGACCCCTGTATCGCAAGGCAATGTATTGATGAGAGATCGCTTCAATCGGTTCTCTCAAATCCCTGCGCTTTAAACCGGCCATCCTGGAAAAATCAACAGGTCCCTGGGAGGCTTCTCTCCCAATACCGACATCTTCCAATTTTTCACAGAACAAATCATAGGCCTCTTTGACGGTGTCCTTGTGCCCGGTCTTTTTACCACCTTTAAATTGAAGCCAGCCCATTACGGCCATACCCGCCAGAAGCACACATAGCCCCACTATCCAGACCACCCGAGACCATGTAACGTTTGAAATGAACCCCGCCAGTAAACGTACCTGTTCAAGGCGGGAATACTCCATAAACCAGGCATTCCATCGCAGATTGACGGCATCCCACATATAAGCCATTTTTCTGATATAGGCACGCATGCGCCCAATTCCCGTCTGCATCAGAAATTCCGGCAGATTTTCTGACAACAGGGAATCGGTTAGACCCAGGGATATCCTTTCCGGGGCTACTATCGCGGTGGGATCCACACGAATCCAGCCCTGGTTATCCAAAAAAACCTCGACCCAGGCATGGGCATGGTATTGCTTGACGATCAGATAATTCCCATAAGGATTGCGTTCGCCCCCCAGGTATCCAATCACAACCCGTGCCGGGATACCCGCCGCACGCATCAAATACGCAAAAGCCGATGCGAAGTGCTCACAATACCCGCTTTTTGAACCGAAAATAAAGTCATCCACCGGATCCTCACCCAGCAGAGGCGGCTTGAGGGTGTAGGAAAATTGATTTTGCTTGAAATATTGAATTGCCTGATTCAGAACAGCTTTCGGCGAGCCCAGACGCGTCATCCACGATTCCGCCAGCAGTTTCGCCTCAGGGTTTCCAGTCTCTGGAAGTTGACGGGCAATCTGCCCCTGATGGCCCAGGTCACGTACCCTGGCATCCGGGGACGACCGAACCTGGTATCGACGCCTTTTTCTCAGGGGCCAGTGCGCCACCAATGTGAAATCCCCGGTGAGACGCGTGAGAGGTGGCGCTGACAAGGGCAGGTCCAAAGCAAAGAGGTGTTTTTTTCGGTGAGGTTCAATAATGACATCGTATTGAAATACGTTTTGTCCCCGAACAGATGGTTGATAATGCTCAGGAGCAGCCCCTCGACTCCAGGATTTTCCATCGAAGTGCCACAATACCAACCCCCGCCAGTAAAGGGCGGGCGCATCTGGAAATTCCCCCCGGAACTGAACCCTGAACGCGGTCCTGTCTTGCCGAACAAGTCTCGATATGGATCCCGGCTGCATCGTCTCTGAAAATCCACTACGACCTTGATAGCTTCCCGGAAGGCTAAAAAAGGTGCCTTCTGCCCTGGGAAACAGAATGAAGAACAGGATCATCAAGGGTATTGCCTGAAGAATGATGATGACTGCCAGCCGCAGGTTTTTCTTCAGCTGTCTACCTGGAAGATTGAAGTGAATAAGACATGCTGTTGTCGCCAGCACAGACACGAACATGTATAGGGTTATGAAAAGGTTTTCAATAATAAAAAGACTGCTGATGATAATGAAATAGGCCATGAACAGCGTCACGATGCTATCCCGATGACTCTTTGTTTCCAGGGGTTTCAAACCGGCCATGACACTCAACAAACCGATAAACATCTGACCGCCCAGGGTCCCGTCTCCCAGAAAAACAAACACCACCATGGATCCAGTGCAGGCCAGGATCAATCGGACCGTTCGACCCGGCCATGGCCATCCCCTTTTATGGGCCAGAACCGCATACCCCCAAAATGTCACGCACCACCCGGTCACCCACACCGGCAGGTTAAACAAAAGAGGACCGATGACGATGCCCAGAACAGCCACAATCAATAAGGGTTGCTGTATTTTTGTTTTCATCAAAACAAGGCCAGTGCACGCAGACAGGCGTGTTTGTGGTGTTCCCCCTTGTCCGGGGCAATCAGGTGGTCGGGGAGATGGATGCCGTATTTCAGTTTCATCCCGTGAGCCTTGAGCACCATTCCGCACAACATCGCTAGCTTCTTCTCCACGTCTTCCGCTTTAATTCTTTCCCAGCTGAAGCATAGACAAGGAGAAGCGCCGCCCATAAATTCCTTGACCATCAGACCCTGCCCCTTTGAAAAAGCCTTCCAGAAGATATGCTGGGTAGCGTCTCCATTTTGAAACGTCCGCAAGCCCTTGAAGTCCTCGACGCTGTCCAGGGCGACACCTTTGGCGGAATGAGCCTGAAAAAGATCCTGCATAGATATTTGCTGCACAGGGACCGGTTTGGGATATACCAGACAATCAATAAAAATTTGACAGCTTGTGTAGAAGCCAAACAGACCGAATGGATATTCCGAAAGAATGTACAATACACGAGGTGAGACGCGCCCTCTTTTCCTGGTCGGCATAACAACCGAAACCCGAGCGCAAGAACCCTGCATCGTCTGGACCATGACCGCTTCACTGTCATCCAGGCGGAAACGAACAGCCACACGCTGCCTTGGCAGCAGGCGCAGTTTCAGTTCAAATATGGCTTCTTGCGCCTCGAACACGGGCAGGGCCTGAACCTTGTCAACCGCTATCCCTCGAATGTTTCGATAGCTGTGAACGAGAGATACCAGAAGCATGCTTCCAAGCAGAAAGGTAAAAAGAAATCCCAGGTTATTGTTGTAATTGATGGACCCCATGAGCATGCCCGAAAGAGCAACAACAAAGAGCCAGCCGTAGCGCGTGGGAAAACACGTGATACGATCTCTTTTGCCTGGATCTCTGAGACCTGCCGCCGATTTAAGGTTTGGATTGAAAAACATCGCTCATCGGTTTCAAGGTATGGGGACCTCTGAAAGGATGGTTGTCAGCCGTTGACGAGGTATTTCCTCGAGCGTTTCTTTGGCCCTTAGACGGTGCCCTACCACCCATGGCAAAATTTTTTGGACGTCTTCAGGGAGAACATAGTCGCGGCCACCGATGTACGACCAGGATCGAGCAGCCTGAGCAATCGCCATTCCGGCCCTCGGCGAAAGCCCAATGTGAAAATGGGTTGACGTCCGGGTAAACGCCAGTATGTCCTGGATATAGTCCAGTAGTGCATCAGAAATGTGCACAACACCAATCCGCTTCTGAATTTCCAGAACATTTTCAGACACGATACATGCCGACATGTCTGTCAGGCGATCTCTTAGATTCTCACTCTTCAGTATTTTTTTCTCGGCCATCCTGTCCGGGTATCCCAGGTCGATGCGCATTAGAAAACGGTCCAGCTGGGATTCAGGCAGAGGGAACGTGCCATACTGTTCCAGGGGGTTCTGGGTGGCAATAACAAAAAAAGGACTTTCGAGCCCACGCGTTTCCCCTTCGATGGTAACCTGTTGTTCTTCCATTGCCTCCAGCAGGGCACTCTGAGTTTTCGGGGTAGCACGATTTATTTCATCTGCCAGAAGAACCTGCGTAAAAATGGGGCCCGGATGAAAAAGAAACACGCTCTGTTTTCGATCGAAAATAGAAGTCCCCAGGATATCACCCGGCAACATATCGCTCGTAAACTGGACCCGGCGAAACTGGAGCCCGAGACATGTTGAAAGTGCCTTTGCCAGGGTTGTTTTCCCGATGCCTGGAATATCTTCTATGAGCAGGTGGCCCCTGGCAAAAAGGCATGTCAGCGCCAGGCGGATCTGATCCTCCTTTCCGAGAACTATAGCGCTGATCTGCATCACGATATCATGAAATGGGTCACGCATGGTGTATCTGCCTCTGGAAATTTATCTTCAATATGATATGGTTTCGAAATCCTATAACACGTTCATTATAGCTGTTGCCATAGATATGTTCTGTTTTCCCTTTGATTTAAGCTCCGGCAGGTGACGGCAAGCAGGAGATCCCATATGAGTGAAAGAATCTACCAGCCAGGCGAAAGCTACACATACCCTCTGATCTTAAAAAAACTGCTCAAGACCCCTCTCATCTACGCACCCGAGAAAGAGATCGTTTGCAACGACGGAACGCGCTATACCTACAAGGACCTAAATGATCGCATACAAGGTCTTGCCGGTGGTCTTGACAAACTGGGCGTTCGTCGCGGCGACGTGGTTGCCGTACTCGATTATGACAGCCCACGATACCTGGAGTGCTTCTTTGCCATCCCCATGATGGGTGCAGTTCTACAGACCGTCAACTGGCGACTATCCTCCGAGCAAATCGCTTACACCATAAACCATGCCGAAGCCAAAACCATTATCACCCATACCGATTTCCTGCCTGTCATCGAGGCTGTTCGAGACCAACTGAGTCATTTAAAAACCCTTGTCGTCATAAAGGAGGAGGATGCAGCCACAGGTACAAACCTTTTGTTGGATGCCGACTACGAAAAAGCACTTAATTCGGGTGCACCGTCCTATGAGTTTCCTGATTTAGACGAAAACACCAAAGCCACAACGTTTTATACCACCGGCACCACGGGTGACCCCAAAGGTGTTTATTATTCACACCGGCAACTGGTTCTGCACACCCTGTCCGTCAGCATCGTCTCCAGTGCCTACCAGACCCTTTCCCGTTTTCGCTCAAACGATGTTTACATGCCCTTGACGCCCATGTTTCATGTCCATGCATGGGGCTTTCCCTATGTTGCGACGCTGATAGGTGCCAAACAGGTCTATCCCGGCCCCTATGAGCCGGAAAAAATACTCAGACTGATCGAATCCGAAAACGTCACCTTTTCTCATTGCGTCCCCACGGTTCTGCAGATGATCATCACGAATCCTCTGGCAAAAAAAGTTGATCTGTCAAACTGGAAAGTGGTCATGGGCGGTTCGCAACTCCCAAAAGGCCTGGCCAGGCAGGCCATGAAACTCGGCATCGAAATTCATGCCGGTTATGGGATGTCGGAAACCGGACCTGTCATGACCACGGCAACACCTAACGAATCCATGCTTAACTGGGAAGGTGACAGGCAATTGAATATCATCACCAAAACCGGGAAACCCCTGCCGCTAGCTGAAGTCGAGGTCGTGGATACAAATGTCCAGAGGCTCCCGCACGATGGCGTGACAACGGGAGAAGTGGTCATGCGGTCACCCTGGCTCACTCAGAGTTATTTCAAGGAGCCGGGCAAAACAAAGGAGCTATGGCAAAAGGGTTGGCTTCATAGTGGCGATGTCGGACATATCGATGAAAATGGGTTCCTTCAAATAACGGACAGGATAAAAGATGTCATCAAAAGCGGCGGTGAATGGGTGTCATCTCTCGACCTGGAAAATATCATGAGCCAACACGAGGCCGTTCTGGAATCTGCGGCCATTGGCATCCCGGATAAAAAGTGGGGAGAGCGCCCCATGATGATCATCACCCTGAAACCTGAATACAGAGGCAAAATATCGGCAGATGATTTCAGAAACTACATGTTGAAATTTGCAAAACAGGGCACGTTGCCAAAGTATGGCGTTCCGGATCGATATGAATTTGTCGAAAGCATCGCAAAAACCAGTGTGGGCAAATTGGATAAGAAAGTGCTTCGCAAGCAATTCAGCGGATAGCATAGGCTGAAGACTGTCAGACTGTAGGCTGTTAGCTGCTAATAGCCTAACAGTCTACAGCCTACAGTCTATTTATTGTTTAAAAGTCCCAGGTGCTTAGCTTGTTCCCAAAGCTGTCCGGCCAAACGAATCGTGGCATTGTCCACCACGCTGCCATCCAGGGATACGGCACCACGACCGGATTTTGCAGCCGCCTCATATGCCTCGATGACCATCCGCGCACGTTCGATTTCTTCCGAAGATGGAGAAAAAACCGTGTTGACAATTTCGATCTGGCCCGGATGAATAACCCATTTACCATCACACCCCAGGGCGTTTGCCATGGTGGCGGATCGGCGTAAGCCGTCGAGATCTTTAAAATTACCATACGGCGCATCCATCGCCCGTAAGCCGTTGGCCTTGGCCGCCATGACGATCCGGCTCAAAGGATAGTGCCACCGATGACCGGGGTAAACATCTGCCTCTGCTTCACCGTGACCGGAAACAGATACCAGTCTCGCACCGATGGAAGCTGAATAGTCGGCAATGCCGAAAACCAACGAGACCAGACGATTGCTTGCCTTTGCTGTGAAGGACACATTTTCCAGGCCGGTGGCACTCTCGATAGATGCCTCAATACCGATCCGGTTCGAAAGTTGTCTGTCCATTTCAATACCATTGAGCAAGCGGTGGACGAAATGAATGTCACCCGGGTGGTTCACCTTTGGAATAACCACAGCATCCAGTACCTGGCCAGCATTTTCAACGATATCGATAAGATCCCTGTAGCCATAGGACGTGTCAAGCCCATTGCAACGGACGGTAACAGTTTTTGCATGCCAATCCAGGGAGAGAAGAGATTGAATCACCTGAGCTCTGGCTGCCTGTTTATGATCCACGGGTACGCTGTCTTCAAGATCGAACATCACGATGTCCACTGCACTGTCCCGGGCTTTTTGGTGCATTTTTTCCACATGACCCGGCACAGACAGATTTGACCTTCTCGGTTTCATAAAAAAACTCCCCTTATATAGGGCTTGTCAGAAAAACGTTCCGATTAAGGACCGTTTTTCTGCTACAAACCCTTATGCCGCCATCCTATTTTCGGAACATTATTATGACAAGCGGTATAAATATTATCTACCACCGGATGAATCCGGAGAACTTCCGCCATAGTTCATTGATTTTTCATATCATCTTTTAAAATGAATATCAATTTCACATATTTTGTCAGGGTTATCATAAATATATCCTGACGAATGTCGGCCACGAACCTCATCATACTTGCCGTTGTTTAAGGAATGGTGTATGGTTCTGCCATTCTTTATCTGATTAATCGGAAAAACGTATGAAATGATGGACAAATAAAATGACCAAAGTAACTGTTTTTATTTCCCTACTGCTTCCTGATCACCCAAATCGCTATTTCGATTCCTAAGCAATATTTTTCTTGACAATAGTTAAAAATATTATCATATTACTTATTTCTCGAATTGATATAATTTTTTTAAGGCAGTCAGGTACTTTACAGGAGGCATGAAGCATGTACGCTGTAGTAACAACGGGCGGTAAGCAATATAAAGTTCAAAAAGGGGAAACACTCAAGATCGAAAAGATAGCCGGAGACATCGGTTCCCAGGTCGATTTTGATCAGATCCTGATGTTTTCCGATGGTGACCGTGTTGAAATTGGTCAGCCACTGGTGGAAAATGCGATTGTTCGCGGTCAAATCGTGGAGCAGGGGAAGCATAAAAAAATTCTGGTGTTCAAGTACAAGCGACGCAAACGTTATCGCAGAAAACAGGGTCACCGACAACAGTTTACAGCCGTTAGAATCGACGACATATCGGTCTGATACGGTCTGGACACATCGGGATCAAAATAGAAATAACAGCCTTTGGGTTGCTTAAAAGGGAGTTATAACAATGGCACATAAAAAAG
>JASJGV010000186.1:0-3172 GCA_033791325.1 Desulfobacterales bacterium
CCTAACCCAGGTATCTACCCTATGGGCTCACAACGGTTTCCGTATCAAAATCTTTATTGGAATGCGCGTTGGCTTCAAAAAGACGAATCCATTCTTGAATCCGCTCCCTGCCGTAGACTGCTTCCCAGGCAGTCAAGATGGTTTTCAAGGGGATATCCGCATAAACACCATGGTCGTCTATGTATTCCATGAACCGTTGATCCTCACTATTATAAGCCTGGAAAATGGAATCCTCATGGCCGTTGAATTCAAGCGGGGCTACGTGATGCCGGTGGCAGAGCTCCTTGTTAAAGGCCGGGGTTGCCTTGACCCACTTGCCGTTTAGAAAAAATTCATTGTAGCCATGGTACACAAACAAGTCTGAACCGATGTAATCCAGCAGTTCACGGGTAGCCAGGTGGTTGCGTACGGTGGCAAATCCCACCCGCGAAGGGATGTCGAGGCTTCGGCCCAGGGCACAGAGAAGCGATGCCTTGCAGACACAGTACCCCCGTTTATTTTGCAGGACACGGCTTGCCCGGTAATGTTCGGGAAGATAAAATGGAGAGTACGGATCATATCGAATATCGTCTCTGACCGCATAATAAATGGCGATAGCAAGGTCAAGGGGTTGGTTATGGGTATGTTGGGTTATTTTTTGGGCATAAGCACGGATGGTCGGGTGATGACTGTCGATAATTTCCGTGGGCTGCAGGTATTGGGCGAAATTCATATCATTCATAGTTTTCCAGAAATTATTTCCCGGAAGAAGCCTTCATCTTCGGCATACAAGGCACCGTCTTCAAGCCGAATGGCATTTTTCTTATAAAGGTTTGCCAGGGCAACATCCAGGGACATAAAATCTTCAGTTCCGGCTTGCATTTGTGAACGGACATGGTGGGTCTTTTCTTCCCGGATACGCTTTTTGATACGGTGACTGTTGATCAGTTTTTCCAGGGCCAGCACGCGACGGGCGCCTTTCCTGGCAGGAATCAGACGCTGGGCCAGGCAGAGCAGCAGACAGTCGGCCAACATTTGACGCACAAGATTCTGCTCGTGGGGCTCGAAAGAATTAATCACGGTTTCGATGACGGAAGTGGAGCTGTTGGCATGGATTGTACTTAGTACTAGATGACCGGTTGAGGCGGCTTTTATAGCGATTTCGTAGCTTTCCTTGTCGCGCATTTCACCAATGACAATGACGTCCGGTGCCTGGCGAAATACATTTCGCAAGCCTTCACTGAAAGAGCGCGTGTCCCTGCCGACCTGGCGCTGGTTGATATTGCTCATCTTATGCTGGTGAAGATACTCGACCGGGTCTTCAAGTGTCACGATGTTGCATCGTCTGTTGGTATTGATGATGTCAACCATGGCGCAAAGGGTTGTTGACTTGCCGTGTCCGGCAGGTCCGGCAATCAGGATCAATCCCTGTGGTTTCAGGCAAAAATCTCTCAGCCAGTCAGGAAGGTTGAGTTTTGAAAACGAAGGAATCGTTTCCGGGAGATTTCGAATGGCAATGGCAACGGAACCCCTTTGCCTGAAAATATTCGCTCTGAAACGGCCGATGCTCGGATAGGTGATGGCAAAGCCCATGTCATTGCTGGCGACAAAGCGTTCCCAGTCCTCACCGGACAAAAACTCTCTGGCATATTTTTCGCAATCATCCGGCGTGAGCGGCGCCATATTCAGTCGCTTTACCTCATTACTGATTTTGATGCAGGGGGGCGCGCCGGGTGTCAGGAGCATGTCGCTGGCATCAGATTTTACCAGGTATTGCAACAGTGAAATCAAGGGCGGCGCTTTGCTCAATATTTCCCAGGAGTCTTCAACCATTTTCTGGATCGATTCACCCCGCAGACCGCTTGCGGCCTCTGTCAACAGAATTTTTCTGGCCGCTTCCATCATAAAAGAAGGAATCATCACGGGTTTTATTTTTTTGCCCAGAGAGAATCCAAGCTCGCTGATGATTTCAAAGTCGTTGGGGTTGACCATGGCCAGAGTGAGCGTGGTCTTGTCGGTAGACACCGGTAGTATCCTGGCGTTGAATATTTTTTCCCGCGGTATCATATCGAGCACGGATTTTTCGATGTCGATTTTATACAGGTTGACGGTCTGAACACCACTCTGACGATGTAAAAAATTCAACAGGTCATCGATATCGATATACCCCAGCTCGAGCAGAATGGAACCCAGTTGTCCACCTGTCTGGGCCTGTTTTGTAAGCGCCTGCCGCAGCTGCTCCTTGGTGATGAGCTTGCTGTCTACGAATGAGTCTCCTATCCGCTGCCTGCCTGCAGGCTTTGATGCTTTCCGGTCAACATTTTTCGCCATGATGGATACCTCTATTCTATTCTTCTTCGTATGCGTATTTATTCTCAAGGGTTATATTTTCACCCTCGGTGATGAAATCGAACTCCACAAGGATGTCTCCGATCCCGGCGTCCCGGAGGACATCGATTTTCATAATGGTGTCCGGTTTCTTTTTTTGGACACTGAAGAACGTGTATCGGAGGTTGAGTTTTTCTTTTTTGAGCATTCTGAATGAGTTCATGATGTTGACATCTTCGCCACCTGTATAAATATAATGGTACGCTAACAGCATGTAGAAAAAACCGGCGATGATTGCATACAGAAGGTATCTTTTGAGGGTTTGTATCATACTGTCAATGTCTCCTGTCTATCATAAAAGATGGGTGTAGTCGGGTTACATGGAACCATGGGGTGCCGTCAAGGGAATGCCACCGGTTTTAATGGAATTCCCGGATCAGGGCATAAGGTAGAAACCCAGATCCTTGTCATAGGGTTGAAACTTGTTAAATATTGCATTGATCGTATTATTATCCGAGGCGGTTACTTGTGCTCTCCGTTGGATAAATGTGTTATTGTTGTCATCCAGATAAAAGGAGACGTCCAGAATATCACTCTTCATGATAAGATTTCCGGAGGTTAAATTGATAAAATCAATGCCGCTGAGCGATATGCTTTCGACTGCCATCCTACCGGCATCGCCGGTCTTTACATTGCGATAGTCACCGGCAAAATCGACGGTCTTACGATAATATTTCCTGAATTCGATGATGCAGCGAAATACATTGCCGCAGACACATCTTGCCTTGATGCCCCGGTTGGATGTTTTGTATTCATTTGCATCGAATTTTTTTGAAATGTTGCATTCCGGACATGTGATTTTCAC
>JASJGV010000187.1:0-9092 GCA_033791325.1 Desulfobacterales bacterium
TTCGGATTTAGAATTTATCACACACTGAATGTGCATAACATTAACACTTATAGGGTTGAATCAGTGCCGGGCCCTTAGGACCCGGGTATCTACGATTTTATACGGGAATACACATCGCTGTCTAAATGGGAGGTGTGGCCCTGGATTAAATGGTGATAGCCGGCCGCGGCGATCATGGCGGCGTTGTCACCGCAGAGACTCAAAGGGGGAATATGAACGGTCATTCCCTTTTTCTTTGCCGTTATTTCAATGTTTTTTCTCAGGCTTGCGTTGGCGGCAACGCCTCCCACAACGGCCACATGCGGGCAATCCATCTTTTCAGCTGCGGCAAAAAGTTTGAAGGAGAGAACATCCACCACAGAGGCCTGAAAACCGGCTGCAATGTCGGGAATTTCCCGGTTCAGATGTTGCAGGTTCTTTTCGATATGCCTGCGCACGCCCGTCTTCAGGCCACTGAAGCTGAAGTCAAATTTGTTTTTGTCCAGGTAAGCTCGCTTGAAGAATATTTTTTCAGGATCACCTTTCCGGGCCACGTCACTGATAATCTTTCCTCCCGGGTAGCCGAGATTGAGCATTTTGGAGACCTTGTCAAAGGCTTCGCCGGCTGCGTCATCCCTTGTTTGACCCATTAAGGCCGCTGTCGTGTGCGAGGTGACATGATAAATCGCCGTGTGCCCGCCGGATGCCAGGAGTGCTATAAAGGGAAAGGAGGGAGGCGTTTGGGTGAGAAATACAGAGTTAATATGGCCTTCCAGGTGGTTGACGCCGATCCAGGGGATATCCATGGAATAGGCAAATGCTTTGGCAAAGGAGAATCCGACCAGGAGGGATCCCACAAGGCCGGGTCCCTGGGTGACAGCCACACCATCAAGCTTTGGGGCCGCGATTCCGGCCGACTGGAGGGCCTCGTCGACCACCGGTGCAATAGCCTCGATGTGTTTGCGGGATGCCAATTCGGGTACGACCCCGCCGTAAGGGCTGTGGACCTCGACCTGGGACGCCACGATGGAAGATAAAATGCGGTTGCCATCCTCAAGAATTGCCGCCGCGGTTTCATCACAGGATGATTCGATACCGAGTGTGATCATGATGCTATTATTGTGTAAGGAGGTTTATACCGCTTGTCATAATAATATTCCGAAAATAGGATCGCGGCATAAGGGTTTGTAGCAGAAAAACGGTCCTCAATCGGAACGTTTTTCTGACAACCCCTATATCCAGATTGCCTTAGTGTTGTTTTTTGTGAGCTTGTTTCGTTATGTCGGCCACCATCCTGGTGCCTGATGCTCTGGCGGTTCAACTGCGGCAGACAGCGCCCCGGCGCTGACCGTTGGCGAGCCATGCCAAAAGTTGCCGGCATGGGGTTTGAAAGGCATGACGCCACAGCCACCCTAAACGAAAAGAGCGATTTACAAACTTATGCCCATGCAATCCGGTCTGTACCGGCTTTTCGTTCGGTGATTTCCCCAATGAAATAGGCCTTTTCATCCGTGGCGTTGATGCGTTCAAAAACATCCTGGGCTGCGTTTTCCGGCACAATCGCGATCATTCCCAGACCGTTGTTGAATGTGCGTTTCATTTCGAATTCATCGATGCCGCCGGCTTCCTTTAAGAAAGTGAAAATCGGAGGGATCTCCCAGCTGTTTTTATTGATGACGACACCGCAGGCTTCGGGTATGATTCGCACCAGATTGTCTTCGAAACCGCCGCCTGTGATATGGCAGAGCCCGTTAATCGGCAAATCCCGCGCCAGACTCAAGAGGGTTTCCGTATATATCTTGGTGGGCGTCAACAATTCCTCGGCCAGGGTTTTGCCCAACTCGGGCAGGTGCTCATTCAGATCCATTTTGAGCACATCAAAACAGATTTTTCGTACAAGGGAATACCCATTGCTGTGCAGGCCGCTGGAAGCAATGCCGATGAGTTGGTTCCCGACGCGTATATCGGAACCATCGATAATTTTATCGTTGTCGACGACGCCAACAGTGAACCCGGCCAAGTCATATTCATTTTCATGATACATTCCAGGCATTTCTGCTGTTTCACCACCAATGAGGGCGCAATTGGCAATTTTACAGCCATCACCGATACCGGAAATGATCGCCATGGCTGTAGTATTGTCGAGTTTGCCCATGGAGATGTAATCGAGAAAGAACAATGGCTTGGCACCCTGAACGGCAATGTCGTTGACACACATGGCTACCAGATCGATTCCAATGGTGTCATGCTTTCCCGTGAGAAAGGCGATCTTGAGCTTGGTCCCCACGCCATCGGTAGAGCTTACCAGTACGGGTCTTTTTAAATTGCCCGTGTTCAGGGAGTACATGCTGCCAAATCCACCGATATCGCTAAGGACGTTCGATTTGAAAGTACTTTTGGCAATTTCTTTTATCTGGCCTACCAGTGCGTTGGCTTTGTCGATATCAACGCCCGCATCGGCATATGTCAGCGGTTTTTTCATAATGATGATCGCTTTCCCCTTGTCCTGCCAGGCAGGATTCGGGTGTTCTTATACCTGATAAAAGGCCTTGTGCCAGCCTCTTTTATTCATGGGCCACTCTGTGGCAAGGGAGCATTTCATGGATGCTTGATTGGCCACTTATTGCATGGTGACAAAATTAAAATCTAATCCGTAACCGTCTAAAAGTCAAAACAAATTTGGATCATCCCCAAAAGAGTTGATCCTGAAACACCTCTTAGGATTTTTAATCTTGACTTGTGGCTGGAAAGTTAAGAAAGTAACTATTTTGAAATGCAACATAGAGCGCTAATCTTATGGTTTATTGCGAGTTTATTGAAGAACCTCGCAGCAGACTACGGGGAATGTGCTCGCTGTTGTGGTTCAAATATGGAAATCAGATCGTGTTTTCGTGGGCAAAAAATTGAAACTGAGTGTTGAAAATGAGAAAATCTATTCAAATTGGTCTATTGGGTTTGGGAACAGTCGGCACCGGTGTTGCCAGGATGTTGATACAAAACAGGGAACTCCTGGAAGCGCGTGTGGGTGTGCCCCTGACGTTGAAATATATCGCCGATATTGATTTCGAAAGAGATCGGGGAATTCAACTGGATGCGTCTCTGCTAACGTCGGATGCTTTTCAGGTGGTGAATGACCCGGAAGTGGACATCGTTGTCGAGATGATCGGTGGGGATGGCATTGCCAAAGCTTTGATTCTGAAAGCCCTGGAAAATGGGAAACCGGTTGTCACGGCAAACAAGGCCCTCCTGGCCAGGCATGGCAACCAGTTGTTCAAAAACGCCATGGACAGCGGTGTGGATCTGGCATATGAAGCAAGCGTGGGTGGCTGTATGCCCATCATCAAAACGTTGCGGGAGTCGCTGGTGGGCAACCGTATCCAGTCCATGACAGGCATTCTGAACGGCACCTGCAATTACATCTTGTCCAAGATAACCGACGAGGGTATCGAATTTGACGTCGCATTGGAAAGAGCCAAAGCAAACGGTTATGCCGAAGCTGATCCGACCTTGGATGTGGAAGGGTTTGACACCGCCCATAAACTGGCGATTTTGACGTCCCTGGGATACGGCATGGAGATTAACTTTGACGATATTTATATCGAGGGCATTTCCAAGATCACGCCGCTGGATATTGCATTTGCAGGGCAGTTCGGCTACCGCATCAAGCTTCTGGCTATCACCAAGATCGACCATAACACGGTGGAGGCGCGCGTGCACCCGGCCATGATACCTTTTGACAACCTTCTGTCGAATGTCAACAGCACCTTGAATGCCATCACCGTCACGGCGGATGCCGTGGGCGATATCCTCTTGTATGGGCATGGCGCGGGCATGATGCCGACGGCCAGTGCCGTTATCGGTGATATCGTAGATATTGCCAGGAATCTCCTGATGAACACCAGCGGACGCGTGCCCCTGATGTCATATCAAATGAACCATGTGAAGCAAGTGCCGGTCATGCCAATCCGGGACATCACCACCCATTACTATTTTCGTTTTTCCGCCCAGGACAAACCCGGTGTTTTATCCACCATCTCCGGTATTCTTGGCAAGCACGGCATCAGCCTCAAGTCTGTGAATCAAAAGGGGCGTAAGACAGAAGGCTCCGTGCCCGTGGTGATGCTGTCGCATCTGGCACGGGAAGAGGATGTTCAGAATGCTCTGGCGGAGATACGGGTCCTCGATGTTGTGAGCCGAGCACCCATGCTTATTCGTATCGAGGACGACAATTACGAGGAATAAGAAAAAAAGGGTTCGAGGGCGGCTGAGAGCATTCAGCGATTAGCACCTAAAAGCCTAATAAGGGATCGAACTGAATGATGAAAATTATCTGCGCAGACATGGAAGGCATTTTTACACCTGAAATATGGATTCGGGTTGCAAAAAAAACCGGAATCGAGGAACTGAAACTGACCACCCGGGATATTTCCGACTACGATGTTCTGATGAGAAAACGTCTGGGTCTTTTGGCTGAAAACGGTCTCAAACTGAAAAATATTACGGATGTCATTGAAACCATGGATCCCCTTGAGGGCGCTCTGGATTTCCTGAACTGGGCTCGGGAGCAGACCCAGATTGTTGTTGTGTCCGACACCTATGTTGAATTTGCGCGACCCCTGCTGCGAAAGTTGGGTTGGCCAACGCTTTTTTGTAACACCCTGACCATTGCCCCGGACGGGTCCATCGCCGATTACAACCTGCGTCAGCAGGACGGCAAGCGTAAAACAGTGCTGAGTCTGAGGCGTCTCAACTACCACATCCTTGCTGTGGGCGACTCCTACAATGATATTACCATGCTCAAAGAGGCGGATGCGGGCGTGCTATTCAAACCGCCCGAAAATGTCAGGGACGAATACCCGGAACTGCCTGCAACCTACAATTATGATGAACTGAAGGGCATCATGGGACCGCTTCTGGCCGATGGTATCGATGCATGACGGTAAAAGGGATGGGGACGCTGGCATGAAAACCCATCGAACGGAATACCGTGTCATTTACGGTGACACAGACAATATGGGTGTGGCATATCATGCCAATTACCTGCGCTGGTTCGAAATCGGCAGGGCTGAGTTGTTCCGATTCCTGGGTATAACCTATAAATCAATCGAAGAGAAAGGCTATTTCCTGCCGGTGTCCGAGGCCTACTGCAAGTATATCGATTCAGCTCGGTATGATGACCTGATCATCATCGAAACCGCCGTGGACAGCGGTCTGCGGGCGGGGATGAAGTTCAATTACCGGATCCTGCGCAAAGACGATGAGGTCGAGCTGGTTCGGGGTTTTACCAAGCACGCCTACCTGGATCGCAGTGGCCGTGTGATCCGTCCACCGCGGTTTATTACCGATATCCTGAAGCAGCACGAGTTTTTATAATCGATCTTACCACATCCGCTGTGTTGCGGACCATTCGCGGTAGCATACTACCGCTTCATGGCCCGACGTCTTGCGGCTGCACCAACCTCAATTATAAAAACAGACCTATAACCCACAAGAAAATAACTCAATTAGCTGGTCGGAGCGGGATTATCTGCCGGTTAGTGCTGGGGTTATCGTTCCGAAAAAAAGGACGGCAAACCCCATGTCATATGTGCTGCCTGTTGTCTGCTTATGGCTTAAGGTTTTCAGGGGTAATCCATGCTGAAGATCGACGAGGACAAGATTGGTCTGAAATTCAACCTTTACGTACAGCCCAAATCCAGCCGGAACCAGGTTGTGGGGCTGCACGGTGACGCCCTGAAGGTTAAAATCAAGGCACCGCCCGTGGAAGGGACTGCAACAAGATGTGCATCGCCGTTCTGGCAAAACGTCTAAACGTCCCCAAATTTGCTATCGAAATCCTTTCCGCTCATAACGCCAGGACCAAGCGCCTGTTGATTGAAACTGCTGGGGGCGACGATACAGACAAGGAGAGAAAACGCCTTAAATTGGCCATTCGGTCTTTAGGTTCAGCTTGAGCTGCGCCAGTAGGCACAGGAAAATCATAACGGATACGATAGGAAATCGGTGTTAAAATAATATAATATATCAATTGGTTATAGATTTGTTGGAATTACCTTGACACATCGGTTATTCAGGACTATATTACCCTTTTACAAATGATGCGGGGTGGAGCAGTCTGGTAGCTCGTCGGGCTCATAACCCGAAGGTCGTTGGTTCAAATCCAGCCCCCGCTACCAACAAAATCAAGGGGTTACGATTAATAAGTCGTAACCCCTTTTTTAGTTTGCTACCCTATTGCTACCCAGGTGCGATTTTTTACAATTCCATACTTCCACAACTACCTAAGACAACCTACTTATATTATTAAGAAATCAATGCTATATTGTAATTTTGCATAATTTCGTTTAATATGAGGAAAGGAGCTTACAACCTGGAGGCTTAAATCCTACCCATTCGGTACATTCATAAGGAGCATGCATGACACTAACAAAAGCTGATCTCATCGAAACAATCCAATCTAACAATGGCCTGACTAAGAAACAGAGTACAGCTTTCGTAGAAGCTACCATCGATATCTTGAAAAATACCCTTGCATCTGGGGAAGATGCCCTGATCAGTGGTTTTGGAAAGTTCTGTGTAAAAGAAAAGGCTGAACGGAAAGGCAGGAACCCTGTCACGGGTGAAGACCTGCAGCAACCTGCAAGGCGTGTTGTGACATTTAAATATTCTGGTAAACTGAGGGAGAGGGTAAATTCAGATTAAATTAGGTTTTCAGGTTTTAGGTGACGCCTCTGATATCTAAAAACACAACTTTTCGAAAATAGGGCCAGCGACAAGCCAAAGGATGTTATCACAGACTTGCCTAACCTGTTGATGAGTTGGAGGCATCACCAAAAAAGGCAGAGTTATTGCTGACTCTACCTTTTTGACAACGATAGTGTATTGTTTCAACGCTACATTTTAACTTCACTAATTTGGACAGAGGGCAGGATGTCGGTGTAATTTGGAATATCTGCCATAATTGCTTCCATGTGGGGTCCCATGGCATTCTAAAATTCCGTCTATAATTTCCCCCCCTTCCCACGAATTGACAACCAACCATGGTTTAGATATAATTTCGCACGAAAAGAAAAATTCTATCGTTTCATTGGGAAGGAAAAAGCCTTAATTATGAATCGATAATCCTCTTTATCAGGAGTTTCAGATGCCAACTGATTGTTTTACATCTCTCAAACGACCGATCGCTATAATAGGTGCTGCCACAACAATGTTTTTTTTGATCGCTTGTGGTGGCAATGGAGATGATGATAGCGATGACCAGAATCCAACCTCACCGCCACAGGGATTGTACGAGAAATACCCCATTGACGGGGTGGTTGCATGGCCCGAATTAAGTGCGGTGATGAGTGCCACGGTGGATATCCGAGATAACTGGGGCAGTGGGGCCCTGGTCAATACATCCGATGTTCGATGGGCCTGGGCAAATGACGACCGGTATCTCTATCTAGCCGTTGAATGGACGGACGATACTTACAACCATGGGTACAATTCCGCTGGCCCGGTGGACTTTGATGGGGTCCAGGTGAGGTTCGACAACGACGGGGATGGCACCAACGAAACAGGTGAAGACAAACGGACCATCATTGCTGCCAGTGTCGGCTCCCAATACATTGACGGGATTTACAACCTGGGCGGTGATGAAAATGACCAGGTGGCCGATGGGTTTGGTAAGCTGCGCTATGACGCTGGCAATCGAACATACTCAGCCGAATTTCTCCTGCCGCTAATGCCGGATGCAAACGGCGAAGATACCGAATTTTCCGCAACCCCTACATATAGTATCGCTATCTTTGAAAATGCCAACATTGGTCTTGGACAGGTGAATATCGGCGGCACCCATGGACTGGGGCCTGACAGCACAGTCTGGGTAACGGTGCCTTACACGGTCGCCACCGCCCACGACTACCCGGACATGCCAACCAATCTTTCCGGTCTGATCGTATTCACCAGCGATCACGAAACTGCCAACAATGAAATCTATTCCTTCGACCCGGCCACCGGAACCGTTGCCAAAATCACCGACCTGCCCGGACTGTTCAAAGACAACCCCTCCCTATCGCATGATCGAACGCGTGTCGCGTTTCATGGTGCACCCAATGCCACGGATTACGCCAACTATGAAATCTATATAATCGACGTCAATGGCACCGGGCTTACCCAGCTTACAAGCAACAGCATCCTGGACGGTCATCCCGGCTGGCATCCTGACAATTCGACCATCGCCTATGCCTCTTTCCGAGACGGTGGTCAGGCATCTATTGCTTTAATGGACGACACAGGGACGGAACTCGCGGACCTGACACCCTCCGGAATGGCATATGACGATAATGACCCGGACTTTCTTCCCGACGGCCGGATTGTTTTTAAGACCAATCGGTTCAGTACTGCTCCCCAGGTGCGGATTGCTGTCATGGACCCGGACGGCTCCAACTTAATGCAACTGACCAACCTGAGCAGTGTTTCCGACCACGACCCGGTGGGGGATGCCACCCATACTATTTTTGAGCGGTTCAACAAAGGCACCGACTACGCAACTGATCTGGAAACCCCTTTCACGCCGTGGGACATCGTTGAGGTCCGGCTCGATGGAACGAATGAGGCTGTCCTGCTCACAGATGGGTGGGTGAATTGGCTGCCAATATATAGTCCCACCGGCCAATATATTCTTTACCTGAAAAGTGCTGGATATACAGCAGTTTATCTGATGACACGGGACGGGGAAGAGTTGGGACGTCTGATTCCGGGAATGACCAGGATCAAATATGTTGATTGGAAATGAGTCTTCGTAAGCGGTACTGCGAAACGGGTAATTCGGCGCAGCTTTATATACGAAACAGAGAAGTTCAAACCTTTATTTTCATGTTTTTTAGAGAGACTTTCTCGGAATATTGTCAAGGGAAAATATCAAATACGTTCAATATCAGCTTGGCCCCTCAAGCCCGATGCTGACACTTTTCGTCTATGCTCACCTTATGAAACCCACAAATCAAGAGGCTGCTTGTCGGCTCGAAAACACTGAGTATAAATCAACCGGTAGCAAAATGGTAGCAACCGGGAAAACCCAAATCGATAGATAGCTATCTGCTTTAATTGTGGTGCCCCCGGCAGGAATC
>JASJGV010000188.1:0-4785 GCA_033791325.1 Desulfobacterales bacterium
ATTTATTACAAAAATGAAGTGGTACACGATGGCCCTATGAACGAGGAAAACCTTGCCTTCATCCTGTTTCGAGACGGGGTTTATCACCTTGAATTCCATCAATCGATAGCGCTATGGGAAATCACAGCGGAAGATCTGGAACATCTCCGCAATATGCTTGTGGAAGAAGAAGAATGGGAACGAATCGAATACGTTCTATACATTCTGCTGTTCATTCTTCAACAGCAAACACAACCCGATGATTTCTCTGAGGTCATGACCTTTCTACATCAGGAACTTCAAGCGGCCATGCGGGAGCATAAGTATCAAAGTGTTTACAATACGTTTCAAATACTGAGAAAAAATATCGCTGCCCAAAAAACAAAAGATCACTGGTCGATTCCCCTGCTCAAAGATTTTTTTTCATCGGTTTCCACAAAAACGTTTTTGAATGTCATGCAGGATGATTGGGACATAATTGCCAAATGCGGTCCGGAAGAACTCACCTACTTAAAGCGGGCTCTGATCATGCTCGATGCACAGGCCATTGAGATTCTCGGTCCAATGCTTTTGAAGACAACTTCAAATCAAACCATAAAAATACTCATGGTAGTCATCGGCCTTCTGGCGGAACGGGAATTTGAACATCTGGATAAATTATTATCGTCTTCCAGTCCTGAGCTATTAAAGATGCTGATACACGTTATAGGGTTCATGAAAAACAAAGCTTCCTTTCAATGGCTTCCGGGACTGCTGCGTCACGAATCATCAGATGTTCGAAAAGAGACTTTAAAAGCAATCTATCGCCGAAACCCGGAAATGATCGGCGAATTGAACCTGCTGATGGACGATCCCGATGAAGATGTGCAGCACCTCTTTTTAAAATATGCCGGTCAACACCGCGATGTAAGAACAGAAAGACTGTTACTCGACTATCTTAAGAAACAGCACATCCGCGTCGGCAATAAACAATTCCTTTCCAGGGTGTACATGTCCCTGGGAAAATGCGGGTCCGATGAATCCTTACCCTTTTTGAAAAAAGATCTGTTTTTCCTGCCCGGCTTCGGAATTTTAAGATCGAAAAAATCAATCCGACGCCAAGCGGCTGAATATGCATTGAAAGAGATTAATACGGAAAAAGCCAAATCGATGCTGAGCAGAAAATAGAGTCGCTGAACGATTTTACCGACCGCGACATTGTCGCTCCAGAACGGATAAATGTTCAACATCATGACTAACTCGACCGCAAATGTCCATTCCATAAAGCCCAGCCCGACCGGGGCAGAACTCTTGAAAGGGATTGCCAGACTCATTCAGATCTCCAAGCTTTATGAAAACAATAATAGATTGATCATTGACGCAGTGCATGATTTTAAACAGGCCATAAAAGCTTCAAGCGCCCACAGCAGACATGTTGCACTCCAGATTATTAATGGACGTTTTTTTCTTCAGGAAGAAAAACTGCCTCTGTTTCGAAAGGATGCTAAGTTATTCAATTATATGCTCCAGTTTCTTGAGAAGCGCTATATTTACGGCTTTCATTTCGATACTGACCTGGAAACGGTTGCCATAAAGGAAATTCTAGCTTTTGTCCGTTTATTAAACCTGTCAGACAAGCACGATAGCCCGTCAGAATGGCTCAAGATGGAACTGGAAAAAGCCGATATTCACTGGCTGGTGGTTATACAGGAATCTACGTCTACCTCTCACGAAGCCTCGCTGGAGCATGAGTTCGGACGGTCCGAAGCAATGGTACAAAAAAAAGAGGTCGCCAAAAAAACCTATCACTATTCTCTGAATTCCGTAAAAGAAGTGGCTGAAAAACTGCTTGCGGGCAAGGAAACCAGCATCAGAAAATCGGTTCGAATGGTTCAACGGATGGTCGACATCATCACAGAAGACGACACCACCTTTTTTTCACTCAGTACCATCCGTATGTACGACGACTACACTTTCACGCACTCTCTGAATGTGGCGCTCCTGGCCATGTCGCTTGGCAAGCGGTTCGGTATGAAGCGAAAACTGCTAGAAAATCTGGGTCTTTGCGGACTGCTTCACGATCTGGGCAAGATAGAAATTCCTAAAAAGATCCTGAATAAACGAGGGAAATTAAACGATTTTGAATTTAATGAGATCAAAAAACATTCCGTAAACAGTGCCTTGCTGATCTTAAAATTGAAAACCGATAAATACCGAAAGGTCCACCTGTTTGTCTCCCCATTCGAGCACCATATTCGATATGATCATTCCGGCTATCCATCGGTGGACAAAAAACGCCCCATCAGCCTGTTCGGCCGAATCCTGACAATCGTGGATGTCTACGATGCCATCACATCCCCGCGTATATACCGGCCAACCTCCATGAGCCCAGACCAGGCGCTGGGAATCATGCTGGCTGACTCAGGCAAACACTTTGACCCAGTCCTTCTCAAACTTTTCGTTAACATGCTGGGTGTGTATCCTGTCGGAACGCTGTTGACTTTGGATACCGGGGAAATAGGTCTGGCCCTGCATGATGACAATAAGGCCGATCAAGCACGCCCTCAGGTTCAACTGCTGAGTCAAGATGCTAACCGGGCCTATACCAAGGGAAAACTCATCGACCTTGCCGAACGCAACCCTGACACGGGCAAGTTCTTGCGCAATATCATAAAAACTGAGCACCCCGCTACGCATGGTATTCAGCCAGCCAGTTTTCTCATATAGCGACGAAACTCTCGATAGGGTTCAATCGACTGCACAACCTATCTCAAAAGAAAGATTAGTGCTTCTGGCAAGGCGCGGGACAGCGAAAAAGCGGAGCATACACGTAGTATGTGAGCATTTTGAGCTGTTTTGCAACACCGCCAGGGGGACTTAGATTATTTTGAGATAGGTTTTAGGAGATTATACCATGGAAAAAACAACCTTTACCATACCGAATATATCCTGTGGACACTGTGTAATGAGTATTAAAAACGAATTGGGTGATATAAAAGGCATCAGCACAGTGGATGGCGATCCGGAAACAAAATCCATGACGGTGGAATGGGAAGCACCCGCGACGCTGGAGATTATCAAGGCACAACTCAGTGAAATCAATTACCCGGCAGCGTGACCAAACTGATATGCCAGGATGCTAGGATGTTATAAGGCTGGTATGCTGTTAACAGCTTATTGCTTAAAGCTTATAACTTCCCATTCTCCGCCAGATCCTCCAATCCCGGCATGTCGAGCAGTTTGATCTCACGCCCGTCAACAGCGATGAGACTTCTCGCACTCATTTTGGCAAGAATTCGAGACAATGTTTCGGGAATGGTTCCTAACAGGCTTGCAAGCTGCCCCTTTGAAAGTGGCAGGGACACACTGTCTTCGACCCCCTGCTCCCGGGAAAGATAGATCAGGTAGGAAGCGAGACGACCGGGGACCTCTTTCAAGGACAGATTTTCCACCTGGATGGTAAACTGACGTAGGCGCATGGAAAGCATGGCCAGCATATTGAGACTGAGGGATGGATTGTTAGAAATCAGTTCAACAAAAGCAGCCCTCGGAAAAAAGAGAAGATGACTTTTTAACAGCGTTTCGGCATTTGCCGGAAAATTTTTCCCGGCAAAAACGGCCACTTCACCAAAAGGACTTCCAGGGCCATAGATATGCAGGATCTGCTCCTTGCCGTCCATGGAAACCTTGTAAATCTTGACTTTTCCATCTGCAACCATGTAAAAGCCGTCGCCTTTGTCACCCTCTGAAAAGACAGTCCGGCCTTTGTTGTAAAATTTATCCACGGCAATCGCCCGGATTTTTTTCAGTTCCCCTTCCCGAACATTCTGGAAAAGCGGTATCAGGGATATAATTTTCAGTATTTTTTCCATGGCAACACTGCTCCATAATAAAATCGTGAAACGATTTTATTATATTACAGCAATGATCAAGGAATAATCAAATGCAAATTCATTTTCCCTAACACCTAAAAATTAAAATTTAAAACCAATCTATTGACTTATGTCAATGAAACCATCGACATTGGCCGATATAGTCGGCTCAACCATTAACGAACCACACTGTTCGATCCGAATCGAGCAAGAAAGGAGTAATCAATATGTTTTGTTTTCAATGTGAACAGACCGCAAAAGGTCAAGGATGTACCAACGTTGGTGTCTGCGGAAAGCAACCTGATACCGCCGCACTGCAGGACCTGCTGATTTATACGCTCAAAGGACTTTCGCAGGTGGCTTTAAAGGGCCACAGCCTCGGCCTAAGAGATACGGACCTCGATCATTTTACCTGCGAGGCAGTCTTCTCGACGCTGACCAATGTTAATTTTGATTCTGATCGGTTTGTTGCTTTAATTCAAGAAACCGTCACACGCAGAGACGCGCTGAAGAAACGCGTCGAAGCCGTGGAAAGTGGCGCACAGTTCCCCGAAGGCCCCGCAACCTTTTCCCCGGCCAGCAATCTTGAAGAACTCGTTTCGCAAGGAGAGTCAGTGGGCATACAATCAGACCCGGATGTCAATCCGGATATTCTCTCCCTTAGAGAACTGTTGATCTATGGCCTCAAGGGTCTCGCAGCCTATGCGGATCATGCCCGGATACTCGGACAGCACGATGACACGGTTTATGATTTTGTCTACCAGGCACTGGCGGCAACACTCGATGACGAATTGGGTGTAGAGGATCTGGTGGGCCTTGCGCTGAAATGTGGTGAAGTCAACCTTAAAGCCATGGAACTGCTGGATACCGCAAACACCGGCACCTATGGTCATCCTGTCCCCACGAGTGTGCCCTTGGGTGTAAAAAAAGGAAAAGCGATTCTCGTATCCGGACA
>JASJGV010000189.1:0-3145 GCA_033791325.1 Desulfobacterales bacterium
CCTTCCGGGAAACAGCCAATATAAAGGACGGGAGCAATGTCATGGCCGATATGGCCACTCACTGTTTTGCCGGAAACTGCGCCAGGGGAATGTCCCTGGTTGCCCTGCACAACGGTGGCGGAACAGGGATTGGCAATGCCATTAACGGTGGGTTTGGTTTGGTACTGGACGGCAGTCAGAGAGTGGACGATACCATTCGATCCGCCATCTCCTGGGATGTCATGGGTGGTGTAGCCAGGAGAAGCTGGGCCCGCAATACCAATGCCGTGGAGGTGTGCCGAACATTCAATGAAACAAACAAAGGTGTGGGGCATATCACCATTCCCTATGTTACCCAGGAAAACCTGGTCAAGGATATGGTATCCAACGCTTTTAAGAAGGGATCCTGAAATGCAATCCATTGTTATCGACAAGGAAAATCTGACCATTGAAGATGTGGTGGCCATTGCCCGGCAAGACGTGCGGGTCAATGCCTCCAGCCAGGGCAAGCAACGGGTCGAAAAAGCCCGGAAGCTCATCGCAAGATGGGTAAAAGACAAAAAGGTGATCTACGGGATTACCACTGGTTTTGGGGGATTGTGCAATGTTCCCATTTCACCATCCGACACCCGTTTACTACAAAAAAAAATCATCATGAGCCACGCCTCCGGTGTGGGGTCGCCCCTGCCCGAGGATGTGGTTCGGGCCGTTATGGCAGTCAGGCTGCATGATCTTTTTATGGGGTACTCCGGTTGTACCCTCACGACCCTCCAATATCTGATGGCCTTTCTCAACCAGGGATTGACACCGGTGGTGCCGGAAAAAGGATCGGTGGGCTCCAGTGGAGACCTGGCGCCCATGGCCCACCTGGGTCTTGTGCTGCTCGGCAAAGGTGAGGCTTTTTATCAGGGAGAGCGACTCAGCGGCGCCCGGGCATTGGAGAAAATCGGGCTGGCACCCCTGGACCTTGCAGCCGGAGAAGGTCTGGCCCTTATCAATGGAACCCAGGTGATGACCGGTATCGCGACCCTGGTGGTTCATGATGCCATCCGTCTGGCCAAGCTGGCTGACATCGCCTGCGCCATGAGCCTGGAAGTACTCATGGGAAGTAACTCTGAATTCGACCCGCGAATTCATCAGATACGCCCTCACCCGGGTCAGATAGCCTCGGCTGAAAACATGCTGCGCCTCACCAGTGAGAGTGAGATTATCCGTTCGCACGAGGGATGTGCCCGTGTTCAGGATGCCTATACCCTGCGGTGTTCACCCCAGATTCATGGCGCCAGTAAGGATGCTGTCGTGCATGCCCGGAATGTTGTGGGTATTGAAATCAATGCCTCCACCACCAACCCCTTGATTTTTACAGACACCCAGGAAGTTCGCCTGGGGGGTAACTTTCACGGCCAGCCCATTGCCATGGCAGCCGATTACCTTTCCATGGGAATTGCCGAGCTGGGAAATGTTTCCGAACGTCGCATCGAAAGACTGGTGAATCCACAATTGAGTGAGTTACCCGCTTTTCTAGTAAAAAACGGTGGGTTAAATTCAGGATTCATGATAGCACAGTACACGGCGGCAGCCCTGGTTTCCGAAAACAAGGTACTGGCACATCCGGCCTGTGTTGACTCGATTCCCACTTCTGCAAACAAGGAAGATCATGTCAGCATGGGAACCATTGCTATTCGGCAGTGCCGGGAGATTCTGGACAATGTGGAGCATGTGCTTGCGGTAGAGATGCTGTGTGCCGCTCAGGCTTATGATCTTCTCAATCAAGAGAAAAAAATGGCCGGGGGCAAGGGTACCCGGGTGGCTTACCAGACGATTCGGGATACAATCCCCTATCTCGAGGAGGATCGGCAGTTGTCCATAGACATCGAAAATATGGTGGACCTGATCCGGTCTGGAATAATTATACGTCTGGTGGAAGAAGCTGTGGGCGGGCTCGAACTGGCCCGTGCTGCTGAGCATATCTACTGAGATTGAAAACTGGATTTTTCAATACCTTGAACGATTTCCCCAACCTTTTGGGAGATGCGTCATGAAAGCAAACTGAATGAACGTTGTATATGTAGAACTTGATCGGTGTATCGCCTGTCTGAGCTGTGAACAGGCGTGTCAGTTTCATCAGGCAGGACAAGATTCGGGCTCGAGCCCCAACATATTTGTTCATGTGGACATTGAGAGGCGGCGGATACACACCGGTACCTGTCTGCAATGTGAAACCGCTCTCTGTATGGAAGTGTGTCCCACCAATGCGATCACACGTGATCCGCAAACAAGCGCCGTTGTGGTCGATAAAGAAAACTGCCTCGGATGTGGTATATGCGTGGCGGCCTGCCCTTTCGGATACATGCACCTGGATGACTCAAGCAGCAAGGCTACCAAATGCGACCTGTGCGGTGGCGACCCTAAATGTGTACAGATGTGTATGGCCAAGGCCCTCCATTTTGGCAGCATCAACTCCCTTGCAGAACATAAACGTAACCATGTTGATTTGCGACTGGGTCTTCGCGCCGTTCCCGTCGTTAAGGGAAACGATTGATGACAGGTGGAGCTCCCATTGAAAACGGCGTCGTTAAAACCCTGTGCCGGATGTGCAGCAACCGCTGCAGTATCGATGTACACCTCCGGGATGGGAATATAGTGGAAATCACACCCGGACACGGGAATCCCAGTAACCACGACAGGATGTGCCCCCGGGGCGGCGCTGCCCTGGATATGTTTTACCATCCCGACCGCATCCTCAAACCATTGAAGAGACTGGGGGATGGTTCATTTGTGGAAATCAGTCGCGAGACAGCTATCACTGAAATAGCTGAGAAGATGCAGGCCATAAAAGATCGCTATGGGGCCCGTTCCATGGGGATATGGAAGGGTGAGGCCATCGGCTTTCTTCAGCAGGAGGAATACGCCCGCAGGTTTGCCCACGCCTTCGGCACACCCAATTACTTTTCTAACGATTCCGCCTGTTACAATGGCCGGTACCTGGGGCACATGCTGGTCAACGGCTTCTGGAACCCCTTCTCATACTGGGCAGAGGCTGATCTGATTTTGCTTTTCGGCACCAACCCACCCGTGTGCCACCCGCCTTTCATGGCCGAATTTGCCGATGCCAAGGCAAGCGGTGCCAACCTGGTGGTGATCGATCCGAGATTGAATCCCATCG
>JASJGV010000190.1:0-6974 GCA_033791325.1 Desulfobacterales bacterium
TTTTTATCGTTTTTGAGCACTTGTGGTATTGCTTTGAGTACCGTAAACATCCGGGATAAAGGACTGACCTTCCCCGGCGCCTCTCGAATGGCCCAAAAGCCCCCCGTTGCAATGAATAACAGGGCGGCTGCGATAAGGAAAATAATCATGTAATTTTTAGGGTAGGGCAGGGCGATGACGATATGGCGGACGACGAAGGCGGAAATCAGCATGGCCGTGGAAGCGATGGCCTGTTTTGAAATGAGAAAGCGCTTCCTCTCAGATTTCGGAAGGGCTTTACCTAGTATGTCGGTGTAAGAAATACCCGCAAAAGCCCCACTGGTTGCAAACAGTGCCACCCAGAGAAACACGGTGAACATCAGTATAGAGGGATCGCTCTTATCGGCAATGGCCAGGGTATACCCCATACCGAATAAGGAAAGCACCCGCAGGTAAATGCCCATCAATAAAAAAGGCTTCTTGCGGGACCTGCCTGCCAAAAACCCTGCAAACAAAAGCTGGGTTACCAATGGTAACCCGACTGCAATGCCGGTAAGCATGCCCACATGAAAACTTGTACCACCAATCTTCAATACCAGAGAGGAAAATACCGTATTGACGTCGATAAAGGTGGTAACAAAAGCCAGGAAAAGGGCATGCCAGAGAAAAGCGATAAAATTGTGTCTGGAATCGCTCACATCAACAATGATCTTTTTCAGTAATGGATTCGATATATCTTTTTTATTAGCAGGTCTAAAGACCTGCACACCATTGCATCTATAGTTCAATCGTGCCCGATGATAATAGACTCCCCATCCAGAAAATCCGTACTTTCTAAGCGACCTTTAATATATTTTTCATCACCGAACATACCGGTCAGCAGAATACCGTCATCTTTTGACACCATGCGGGAAACATCCTGCATGACTTTCTCGGTTTGTCCATTTTTTTTTACATATACGGTACTTAAGCACATGACTATTCCTCCAGTTTTGTTGATCAGGCGGCTTGTCTGCGTATATCAGTTCCAACATCGCTGTTGGCATGCCATTCCTTTTTCAAATCGCGATCATATTCAGGCAACCGAACGACCATGACAGGTCTTGAACATCTCCGGATAACCTCCCCTGCAACACTGCCGATAATGGACTGCCCCAGTTTCCCATGGCCATGGGTTCCCATGATGATGAGATCATACTTACCTTTTCGGGTGGTAGACTAAATCTGTTCCACCGGATTGCCGCTCCGGACCTCTACATTTTCTTCATTCAGAGGACATTGGGGGATTTCCCGGGTTACCCTGCGCGATGTTTCTCTGTAAAAATCGACAAAAATTTGAACATACTCTGATCCTTTCTTCCCCGAAGACGTTCCGGAAACAATTTAGTCAAAACAACCAGGAAACGATAACTGGGATAATATAGCTATCAAGAAGCATGCCAACAAAGACAACAAGGGTAATCGTATTAATTGTTATATGAATATCAAGGTGTTATGAGTATAAGATTGGTGGCGAGAAAATTGACACGTCTAGGAAATTACGGTTTAGATCGTTTGTTTTGAGATAGTGTAACGGTTGGTAACGTTACTTTGATCTTATTGAACCGAAATAGCGAGCGCACTCTTCGTGGGTTCTGCCGTTCGGTAGTGCTTCGCATGCTGCGAGGTTCTTAAAATACTCAATTCAGTTTTTTTATCAACTGATTGGCTGTCGTCAATAAAGGATCCCATGTGGGGCCGAAAGGCGGTGCATACGCCAGATCTGTTTGTGAAAAGGCTTCGACCGTCATATGGTTGTGCAGTGCAACGGCAATGGCGTTGATACGGTGTGCAACCCCCTCTTTGCCTACCATCTGTGTTCCCAGCAGGCGACCGGTCTTTTTGTCTGCGACCATGTAGATGGAAATTGTCGATGAACCTGGATGTGCATGCGCACGGGATCGTGCCTGGATGACGACACCGGCAGGGTCGAAACCGGATTCAATCGCTTCTGATTCTGTCAAACCGGTGCGTGCAACTTCAAGGTTGAACACCTTGAAGACCGCTGTGCCGACGATACCCGGCAGTTCGGTCGATTTCCCGCAAACGTTGTCAGCAACAGCCCAGCCGGCCCTGTTTGCGCGCAGGGCAAGGGGGATCCACGCCTTTTTCCCACTAACGACATGATACGCATCGGCACAGTCGCCTGCAGCAAAAATGTGTTTATCCGATGTCCGCATTCCCTTGTCGACTGCGATGGCGTCATTTACACCGATTTCAAGACCCGAATCTATAGCCAGTTTGCTGTTTGGCTTTATCCCGATAGCTACCAGGATCATATCCGTTGTGAGTGTCTGCCCGGAACTGATGAGCTTGAGCTGATTGCCGCTGGCTTCAATTCTATCGACGCTGTGCCCATAGAAAAGTCCGACCTGGTTCTCTTCCAATTCTTTTCTGACAATATCAGACAATTCTTTCTTCATCCACGGTAGAAAAACCGCTCCGGGCTTGATCATATCTACATCAATGGATCTGCTGCGAAGCGCTTCCGCCATCTCCAGGCCAATGTACCCCATACCGATGATGGCCACCCGCTTCACCAGATGATCTGCGATAAAGGATTTGATTTTTCTGCCGTCATTCAAACTTTTAAGGGCCATCACACCGGGAAGAGCGATGCCCGGGATGTCTGGCAGGATCGGCGACCCACCGGTGGCGATCAGCATGTAGTCATAGGGGAAACGAAATGTATCACCAGCGGAATTGATGCCCGAGACGGTCTTTTCGGTTATATCGATAGACTCGGCGCGGTGACCGATTTTCAGGTCGATACCTTGTTTTTCCCTGAAGACATGTGCTTTTCTTACGATGAGATCATTTATATCCCGGTCGGCCTCGGCAATGTTGTAGGGCATGCCGCATGCGCTGTAGGATACATCTTCAGATTGTTCCAGGACCATGATTTCGATTTCCGGTATCTGTCGTTTGGCCTTGCTGGCGGCACTCATGCCGGCGGCATCTCCACCGATGATGACAAATTTCATTGTTCCTCTCTTTTACGTATTTAAGTTTGAAAGTGTCTATAATTACCATTATAGATCAACAGCGCGTTCAGGGCTATAATTTTCTTTGCCTATTTTCTGTACCATAATGACGTTACCTCAAGGCAAGGTAACGTTACTATCTGTTATTTAGGCTATTCCAGAGACCATCAATTTGTCCACTGTCTTCAGGGCCAAGAAATATTTATATCAATATTTCTAATTTAATAAATAGGTTATATTCATATTAAAATTTGGTTGTTGTAAATATTCAGATAACTGCAAGATTGGTACGGAAATTGAAATCAACTTTGGCAACAATTGCAAAAGGAGGATAACAGAAGATGGAAACCAAACAACTTGCAACACCACGAGACTTCGAACGTTTGATTAAAAGTGGTGTGTCACTGATCGATTTCAATGCGCCTTGGTGCGGTCCTTGTCGTGCGCAGGAACCTATTATCACTCAACTTCAGGAAGACTTTTCAGGTAGGGCAACAGTTGCCGAGATGAATGTGGACGAAAATCAGGAAATAGCCGCCAAGCTTGGGATCCAAAGTATTCCCACGATGGCTGTTTTCAAAGACGGTGTCGAGGTAAAGCGATTTGTGGGGCTTCAAACGGCCCAGGTCCTTACCACAGCCATTGAAGAAAATTTATAGAGCCCATTTTTGAAGCATTGCATGAGAGACATTGCATTAATGTTTCAGCATGATAAACTGGGTGAAAAATCAATTAAAAACAATCCATTTATTGCCATATCGAGAGGAATACCCACATGCCCATTTATGAATATCGCTGCGAAAAATGCCAGACTGTATTTGAAAGACTCACCTTCAAGGGAGATGCTGAGGAGATTCAATGTCCCGAATGCGGTAAAACTGAAGTGGCCAGGGTGTTGAGTGCCACCAGTTTCACGAGTACTTCAGGTTTCGGGGCTTGTGCTCCCGGCGCTAAATCAGGCTTTTCATGAGCGGGATAGAAGAAGCGTGGCGGGTCGCCGCGCGTGTGATTGAATGCGCCCTTAAATTAAATGAATCCTTCGGCTTCAATATTGTGACGTCTGGTAAGCTAAACAAGGAGTGATTATGCCTAAAGAGTTATCAAGAAGATCCTTTTTAAAAGGGTCACTGGCGGCAGCCTGTGCTACGTGTGCTGCGCAGGTGCCGCTGCCGGCATCGGCTAAATCCAAAGACGGACAGGAACTGGCCACGCTTATCGACATTCGAAAATGCATCGGGTGTGAGGCCTGTGTGGAAGCCTGTCGCGAAGTCAACGATTTCAAATACCCTGAACCGGAAAAGCCTTTTCCCAAAATGTACCCCAAGCGGGTCAAGGTTGCCGACTGGTCGGATGAAGAGGGACGGGAAGTCCGGGATCGTCTGACTCCTTACAACTGGTTGACGATACAATGGGCCACGGTTTCGGTGGATGGGGAAGAAACGGAACTTTCATTTCCCAGGCGGTGTATGCACTGTCAGAACCCGCCCTGTGCAGATCTCTGTCCGTGGGGAGCCGCTCGCAAACTGGAAAACGGCATTACGGTCATTCACCCGGATATCTGTTTTGGTGGAAAAAAATGCCAGGTGGTTTGCCCCTGGGATATACCCCAGCGTCAGACGGGTGTCGGTCTCTATCTCGATGTCCTGCCCAGCTTGGCAGGCAACGGTGTGATGTACAAATGTGACCGCTGTTACAACCGCATTGCTGAAGGGGAAATGCCGGCATGTATAGAAGAGTGCCCGGAGGACGTCCAGGTCATTGGGCCGAGAGACGAAATCGTCAAGGAAGCTCACCGCCTGGTAGAGGAAGAGGGCGTATATATTTACGGTGAGACGGAAAATGGTGGTACCAACACCCTTTACGTGTCACCGGTTCCATATGAAACACTCAACCTGGCCATCAGCAAAGGTCCTGGCCAGCCCCATTTTGACCAGGTGGAGGATCAGATGGCCCATGCCGACAACCTGGCCAAAGCCATGGTGATTGCACCTTTGGCCGGTTTGGCGGCTGCCGTTGGTAGGGTTTATAATGCCACCAAAAAATTGGGAGACGATACTGGAGACGCATCATGACACTCGAAACAACGCCAAGAGCGTATGCCGAGCTAAAGTTTTTTAAACCCTTATACTTCATTCTACTTTTTACCATGGGACTGACCGGTTTTGGCCAGATGCCCATATTCAAGCGCTACTATATAGCCGATATTCCCGGGTTGGGCTGGTTGGCGGATTTCTATGCCACCCACTATATCCACTATATCGGTGCTGTCGTATTGTTTGGATTTTTCGTCTATGCCGCTGTGGTTTATTTCGGCTTAATGCGCAAGGCGTTTCAATTGACCTGGGCAGCTTACATCAGGATTGCGATTTTAGCTCTGATTGCGGTCACAGGTATCTTTCGTGTCATGAAAAATCTGCCCGATGTGGTCTTTTCCCCCCTGTTTACGATGGTGATCGATATTTCCCACCTGGTATTCATGATGTTTCTGATTGTTTTCGGCATTCTTTTTATGGTTTTTAAAAAAAGATGGCTGGTTGAAAAATAGCCTTGTAGGCTCAATTCAATGTCGCTATATTAAGACGGAATAAGTTCTAACGTACAAGCGTAGTGCAGGGCTTTAGCCCTGCAAAAAATGTTTTATAAGCAGAGCTGAAGCTCTGTGCTACATAACTAAGTTAACAACATCGGGGTTCAATTCATAGGGCGTACCCTGAATAAGCATCTTGGACCTATCACCAACTCAATACTTATAGGAGGCGGAAACATGAAAAAAGTACTGATTGCATATGCGAGTAGAACAGGAAACACAATGAAGATGGCAAGCTACATTGCAGAGGGCGTTCGTTTCAGCGGGAACGAAGTTGATGTAAAAAAAATCAATGAAATTAAGAATGAAAAAGCATTGGAAGGCTATGATGCCTATGTTTTTGGCTCACCAACCTATCATCGAGATATGACCGGCGGCATGAAAACGTTTCTCTTTCTTGGGCAAAAATTGAATCTTGTGGGAAAGGTTGCCGGTGCGTTTGGTTCCTATACCCATAGTGGCGACGCACCCAAGATCATCCTGGATACGATGCAGCATGTATTCAAAATGGACATTTCTGATTTGGGTTCTTTTAATCTACTGGAAGATGGCGTGGGCACGGACGAGGGTCTGCGTGCTTGCCAGGATTATGGAAAAGCTGTCGGTGAAAAACTGGCGGGATGAGTTGGCGACAATGATTTTTTTAAAACCCAATCTGAGAAAATCGGAAAAGAAACAAATTTTATCACGAAAACACGAAAATACGAAAACATGAAAAAGACCATGAAAACTTTCGTATTTTTCAGATTTCGTGTTTTCGTGATTGCTTTTAATTATTCCCACAAAAGGCACAACTAATTGCAGTCAAGGTAAAAAGAGTCCAAGACTACCCACAATTTCATTACACCATGGTTCTATTATTGGACCCGAATTTCGGCGGAAACGGTAAATTGCGGTGGATCTATAATATTTCTTTTCACCGTGCATAGCCCGGCGGCTTTGACGACGGCCGTTTTGTATTTCGGCGGAAAATCCGGGGGCAGATCGATATGGATATGAACGGCTTCGGTCAGGTGTTTCTTTTCATTTTTCTCAAATTCAAGTCTCATTTTAATGCCTGAGGTATCGATGCCGCGCTCTTGACAGAAATAGACCACATAAACGCCGGCACATGTACCGATGGAGGCGAGAAACAGGCTATAGGGTTCCGGCGCACTTCCATCACCACCTTCATTTTTGGACTGATCTGTTTCCATGGTAAATCCGTTATAGGTAGCGTTAACTTTTTTCCCACCGGGAAAATACACGTCCATTTCCATGATAACCTCTTCTATCTTTGTCGTTTTAAATTAAAAAATCTTTTTCTTTTCCGGTTTATACCGCTTGTCATAATAATGTTCCGAAAATAGGATGGCGGCATAAGGGTTTGTAGCAGGAAAACGGTC
>JASJGV010000191.1:0-4766 GCA_033791325.1 Desulfobacterales bacterium
CATGAAGTTTGATAAAAATATTTATTAGGAAGTAATATGGCTTACCAATGTATAGCATTGACGACAAAAGAATATAAGGCTACTTTGGCTAAATTAATGGAAACTCCAGCTAAGGCTAAGAAATTTAATAATTTTAGTGACAAATATAAACACATTACCAAGGCGATTCGAGCTTTGGAGGAACTTGAATCTGGCAAACACTTATCTCCATTCATCAGTGACATGACAAAGCATCAGATAGCGTGCCAAGAGGGCATGGCAAAAATGATAGATACTGTCTATCGTGCAATGCAGCGTGAGCAGAACAAAAATGATGACTAAGGCCAATCCGAGGGCAGTGGTGGTAAAGAACCCTGACCATTTAGGTGGAGCATAGAAACCATGACCATGAAATTCTTTGATGACGACGGTACAGAAATTAACTCTGATCTTATCCCCAAACCAGATATCTGCGTCACATGCAAAAGGGATAATCGGCCTGGCAAGGAAGAGATCCTCTGTACCTTGACCCGAGCTGATCAACAAGGGGAAGACGAGTTCTTCTGCGAAGCGTATCAGCCCAAGTAATCAATGACAAAACATGGTTCTTCTTGTCAGTTCCCACTACACTTTGCTGCCGTATTCTGAGCAGTAATTTGATCTTCCTGCCAGACGATGATCGCAAACCGGACAACTTCGAAACGTCACCGCCCTACTGCCTTGTCCAGAGCCAACGATTGGCCGTTACACGGGCTGGATTGTCCAGCTTGTTTATAGTAGCTTTGCTTGGCGCACTCATGCTACCCTCTCTTTTTATAGAAACTGCGATTGTGATTGATATGGTCAAGTGAAGATTGTTAACCCTTCATTCGCGCCAACCTTTGTTCAAGCTGTATTCAATCTTTTACTCTTTGGGATTTATCCAAATCAACCTTATTCTATAACTACAAATTTCCTTTATACGCCTTACTTCTGTAAGTCTCTCAATAGTTTCCAGTCAACATTGTCTTTGTCGAAGTTTAAAATGATAATTTCTTTAGGGTCGAGATCAAGCGTGAGACTATCGCCATAGCGATAGTCTTTATTCAAGCCTTTGACGCAGCGTTGGATAGGCGATGACAGGTTGAACTGACCGCTATCAGGTAGCAAACCAAACTTTCTATTCAGTTTAAAGGTATAGCTCTTGGCTTTGTCGCCTGGATTGTGAATGCTAACATATCCCTGTTTGGCATTCCAACCGGTAAAACCATAAACTTCATCTTTTTTTGGATTGCCGCCATGCATTGTTGATCTGCCAAAGGTCGGAAAGATATGACCTGCCCAATGTAAACCCTCGCTCAAAACATCCCAATCCTGATCGGCTAACTTGAACGTCTTAATATAAAGCTCAATAAAACCAGTTCCACGTGACATATTCATATAAAGATAATCTCTGAAGGCGTCTTTGCTTTCACCAGTTTTTGTCTTTTTCGGTTCATGGTTGAAAAGTGAATTCTGTGGATAATGAGTATTCTCTTTCACCCATATATCATAATAAATGCCGTCACGATAAACCAATTCCTGGGTTCTGTCACTGCCACCAGCAGCATCCCCAGCATTAATCATCCAAACCGTATCACAGTGCATCATCCACCAGGGGCTGAGCCAGGCACCATTTGAGATGACGATATAAACATCCGGATTAATTTCATCCATCTTCTTGAAGATTTGCATTAGCTTTTCAGAGCCAGCGACCAAGTAGTATATCTTCAGTTCATCGTATTTGGGGTCATTCAGCTCCTGTGAATTTGGTTTTAAGCCTTCCAGTCCCAGTTGGGGCATATATGGCAGACCATGCTTGTCGCCATAGATATCAAACTCACGTGTGTTGAGGTGTCCAAAGCAGCCATCGAGCTTGAAATAGCTGATGCCAAGACCCGTCAACTCGAGCATTCTCTGTTCCAAAGCTTTCATGTAGTTAGGTCCCGCTAAACTCATCCAGTTTTCCAGAGCTTCGAATCCATTTTTGCGCATATCAGGAACAGCTCGTTTAGCACCGAAGTTACACTGTGGACTCAGCCAGATACCAAGTTCAGATTTCGCATCTCTAACTGTTCTTAAGCTGGTTGAAAAATCATGGTCAAATTTATGATTCACTTTCCAGACAGTCTCTTTCCAGCCCTCTGTGTCCTGCCAGCCATCATCAATAACTTGGGCCTGGAAAGGTTTATTGCCTCTTTTGACGACCAATTCGTCGTGAATTCTTGTCACGCTGCTTTTGAATTTGTCTTTGTTGACTCCACCCCCGTAGTCAAACCAGCTATTGTATTGAACTCTGAGTCGCAGAGGCCTTACGCGAATATGATTAATGTACTCATAAAATGCATCAGAAGTATATTCCGGATCGTCACTAACACCCACAACCGCTCTGTATGTATTGTAAGTATGGTTCGCTTCAATTTCTCGTCCCCACAGATAGCCACAATATAATGTGCCGTCTTTGACGAAATTGTTAGCGGCAGGGAATTCGATACCCCAAAATGTACCTGTTTCCGTCGTGAACAGAGGCTGTCCCAGACCAGGTTTCCAGCGGTTGGGACCCTTCGCCGTAATAAGTTTTTCACTATACGGTTGATATGCATCTCTAGCACCAATGGCTTCAACATCTATTCTTTCCAAAGTGACAGGCTTACCCGATAGAATCGTCAACCGCTTTCGAATATAGGATTCAGCATCCCTCAATTCATAGCTAACTGTCACAGTCAAAAGATGCGCTTTATTTTTCAGTCTAAAAGCAAAGCCCTTACCAATCTTGCCTTCCAAGGGATAGTGACTGAACGATTCGACCTGAAAATCGTCGGTTGTCAAAGTGGTATCCGTACCCGTCGTATGAGTACCCTGAGAGATTCTGATGCGAAATTCTTCACATGATGATGGAATGATCGTTTTATTACCAAAACGTTTATTAACGATGGCCACAGTTTTTAGCTTGCCTTCAACAATCGCAAGCGACCTGCCAAGGTAATCATTTTCAATGCAATATTTTTTGTCAAAGGCACTACAACCATCCACAGCAAATAAAGCAGGACAAAACAAGGATGAAATAACGAGTGTAGCTAATAGCATAGTCTTCTTCTGCATATCAAAGGTTTCCCTACTATAATGAAAAATGGTTCATCTAATTCGTCTAGCACTGCAATAATTATGGGCGCCGCTGAAAATGTATTTTAAGAGGTGTCCTTAATAACTCAATTCAAATTCTGTAATGACAAGAAAGTGATCCGATGGAAATCCTGTGGGCCATGATGAAACCACTTTGGTTGAGAGGTTTCTTAATCCCTTACCCTTATAATAGAGTTGGTCGATCCGACTGCCTGATCGATGTGTATACCCGGGATGATCATCCACATCCGGATGCATACGCCTGAACGCATCAGTAAAGCCTGCCTCCAACAGTCCTCGGGAAGCAGGCCTGTTCTTTGGTTTCCACGGACACCGTCATCCCCTTCTGGAATTCAAATCGGCCCTTGGTAATTGTCGCTTGGTTGGGTTGCGGG
Source organism: Desulfobacterales bacterium (assembly GCA_033791325.1). Taxonomy (GTDB): domain Bacteria; phylum Desulfobacterota; class Desulfobacteria; order Desulfobacterales; family B30-G6; genus B30-G6. The sequence goes on from JASJGV010000191.1 coordinate 3,516, forward strand.
ATAATGTTGATTTTGGCTGGCACCAGGGATGAGTCATAGGTGATCCCGAGCGCATCCATAGTGGCACAGTGGCCTCTCATGCGATCCTGAAAGTCCGGCCAGTTTTTGAGACCTGCATCAGTCCAGGCAATTTCTGTGACTGCCAGCAATCGCGGAAAGGTTTTAAAGTCCACGCGATCCTGAAGAACTTCTTCTGTCCAGAGAGGCGCATCGACACCTAGGATCAATTCAGCCTGTTTCTCGGTCGCCTCTTTCGGAACCGGTTCAAAATCATAGATTTTTTTGATAGGCAGCACGGGCATCCACTTAGCGTGTGTCTTTTTCTGTTCCCTGGAGGCGGGATAGTCCAGATAGACGTACCCGTTGGTAGAATTGACCACCTTGTGCCCCTTCCGTATGGCATCGATGGCCTCGGTACCACGCCAGGCCTGCACAAACATGTCTTCTGGAATTCCCCCTTGGATATGCTCGGCCCAGCCGTGAACCCCCCGTCCTTTGGAGAGTAGGTACTGATTGATGTCCTTCACCATCCAGGTTTGCAGATCCGCCATGCTCTCCAACCCCAGCTTAGTCTTGAGCTTCTGACAGGCGTCGCATTTTTCCCAGACGCCCTTGGGGCGTTCATCCCCGCCGATGTGAATGGGACCGTCAAATAGCTCCATGATTTCATCCAGCACCTCCTTGATAAAGGTGCGTGCATGGTCGTTACCGGCGCACAAAGCCTGACGCCCCGCTTTACTGGAGAAGGAACGCATACCCAGCTCACCCATCTCAAGGGGCTTCTTGCTACAGGAAAACTCCGGATAGGCCATCAGCGCCGCATTCACATGCCCCGGAATATCAAATTCAGGCATAACGGTAATGTGCCGCGACTTGGCATAGGCCACCACGTCACGGATCTGTGCCTTCGTGTAGAATCCATTGACTTCCTGCCCATCCGTCCCGGGATACCCCCCAACGCTGGCGAGCTTTGGATACTTATCGATTTGGATACGCCAGGCTTCGTCCTCGGTCAGGTGCCAATGAAACACATTGAATTTATAATAAGCAAGCAGATCGATATAGCGTTTGACAAATTCCGGCGTCTGGAAATGGCGGCAGCTGTCGAGCATATAGGCACGCCATGGGAAGCGGGGTTTATCGCTGATTTTCACAGAGGGTAAAGACCAATCCTTCAGCGGCGTTTCGTTCTTATAGCATTCTGACGGGAGCAGTTGAAACAGCGTTTGGATGCCATAAAAGAGGCCTCGG
>JASJGV010000192.1:0-4436 GCA_033791325.1 Desulfobacterales bacterium
GCGTATCTGTTTTTGTCAAACATCTAACTTTTTAATATTAAGGCATTTCACTCGAACCCTTGACCCCTGGTTTGCCTGGAAGCTATCATGCTTGGAAACTGGGATGCTGCTAACTGCTATTAGCCGTCAGCAGCCCTAGGCCCCTCGAATTCTTGAACCCATATTTATAGTGTAATTATCAAACAGGTGCTTGTGGCGTGTGCATACAGCTTTTCTTTTTCATCGATAAGACGTCCTTCAACTGTTGCAACCCGACTTCCGGCATGAATAATGCTGGCTTTAGCCCTTATCACGCCTGTTCTGCTATTTACCGGACGAATAAAATTGACTTTCAGTTCTAATGTGGAGCAGGCTTTGCCTGGGGGCAGGAGGGTCATAACAGCGGCTGTCATGGCCGCGTCCAGGAGGGTGGAGAGCATACCACCGTGAACGGTTGAGAAGGGGTTGTAGTGATGTTCGGACGGAGTGAGTTCAAACACGGTCTGGCCGGCATCGACACTCACGATTTGATATCCCACAAGATGGGCTGCCGGTGGCGGCGCAATACTGCCATCTTTGACGGCACAAAGATAAGCCAGACCGCTGATGTTTTTTGTATCCCTCGAACCCCTTTCCCATATAAATTGGGAGAAAAACCATCATTTAGCACTTAAGGTGTTTGCTATCGTGTATAGCACATATATAAGGTACAGTCATGCAACCGATTGAAGACAGACCTTCCGGAACAAAGGCACAATGCACTCGATGTGGTACCTGTTGCGAAAAAGGAGGCCCTTCTTTCCATGTTGAAGACAGGCATCTCATCGAGGACGGAACCATTCACACGCGTCACCTTTACACTATCCGCAAGGGAGAACGCGTTCATGACAATGTTCAGGGACAACTCAAACCGGCCGATTCCGACATTATCAAGATCAAGGGAAAAAGCCCTTCATGGGAATGTGTGTTTTTTCAAAAAAAGGATAAATCCTGCGGCATATATGACCATCGACCCCTGGAATGCCGGTTGTTGAAATGCTGGAACACACGGGATATTGAGGCTGTTTATGAAAAAGACAGGTTGACCCGCCGGGATATTCTTGCCGGGGTAGCGGGGCTGTGGGGACTCATTACGGACCATGAAAAGCAATGTGCCCATGATGCAATTAACCGTGCGATACAGGATCTTCATGGAGCGTTCAGCAAACAGGCCCAAGAGGTGATTGCCGGCGCGGTCCGGTATGACAGGGCCATTCGGCAGTTGGTCCTGGAAAACGGTAATATCGCACCCGATATGATCGATTTCTTGTTTGGGCGACCCCTCACGGTTACGCTCAAATCATCCGGTATCGATATGGATCAGCTATAAGCTTTAAGCCATAAGCTGCAGATTGCTTGTCGTTGATGGTTTGTGGCAAGCATCAAAGATATTATGCCGGGAAACGAGAATGCCTGGATGCTGGGAGGCTGCTCGCCGCTTTTAGATCTCAGTTACCCTCCAAACCTCCAACCCTGATCTATCCCTCGAACCCTTATTTGCCATATAATTCCGGTCTTCTGTTAGGGAGAAAAAAATGCATGCGCTTACTGCGGATGTCGTTAAAGGTCTCGGCCTTGAGATCCACGTGTATCATTGTTTCCCTGCTACTGAGGCTTTGTCCGATGATGTTTCCGGCTGGATCCAAAACCACGGCATTCCCAGGGAACGTTAGTCCTTTCCCGTTATAACCCGTTTGGTTGCATGCAACCACAAAGACACTGTTGTCAAAGGCCCTGGCGGTCAGGTGACGCATCCATGACCGGTGCTTATCTATGGCCAGTCCTCTGGGAGAGGCGTGCGGCAGGAAAAGGATTTCAGCGCCCTTGACGGCCATTTTCGTGCTGAGTTCAGGGAAGTGCGTATCGTAGCACAACTGGATGCCGAAAGTGGATTCCTTGAAAGAAAAGATCGGGATGATATTTCCTGGACTATAGATCTTTTTTTCGGGTGGTGCGATGTGACTCTTTCTGTATGTTCCCAATTTGCCATCCGGCATGGCGACCATGTGGGTGGCATAGATCCGGCCATCATATCCCTTTTCCGCCATGCCGGCCAGGATGAGGAGTCCATGCGAAACGGCCATATTGGAAAGTGCTTCACTGATTGGGCCTGGAATCGGTTGTGCAACACCTAAAATATCCTCATGGTTGCTGTATCCGGTAATGTTCAGCTCCGGAAAACACACGACATCTGCCGCAGCATTCCGGGCTTTCTTGACAAAGGTGATTACTTTGTCCAGGTTCTGTCGGGTTTCCCCGACCCTGGCATTACAGACCACAACCGCGATGCGTAGATCTTTCACCTCAAGGCTTCCTTGACTTTGATGGAAAGATCTTTCATTCCGAATGGTTTTTGCAGAAAGCAGCGAAAACCGCTGTCCATAATTTTTTTTCCCTGATCGTCCAAACTGTAGCCACTGGACAATATGGCCTTTATATTCGGATCGATTTCTTTTAATCGGGCAAAAACGTCACCGCCGGTCATACCGGGCATAATCATATCCAAAATAACCAGGTCGATGGTTTTTTTGCGCGCTTTATAGGTATCTATCGCATTCTGGCCGTTGTCTACCGGCAGGACCTTATATCCCAGGGCTGTGAGCATTTCTGAACCGACCTTGAGCAGACTGACCTCGTCATCCACCAGCAGTATGGTTCCCCTGCCGTGGTCGATAGGCAATCCGGTCTCTTTGGTTCGGGTTGGAGATTTATCTGCTGCCGGAAGATAGATTCTGATACGGGTTCCTTTTTCCTCTTCCGATGTGACGGTAATATAGCCCTTGTAGGATTGAATGATGCCGTAAACGGATGCCAGCCCGAGTCCGGTACCCTTGCCCATTTTTTTGGTTGTGAACAAGGGGTCGAACATACGTTTCTGAATTTCGGGATTCATGCCAATGCCTGTGTCCGAAACCTCGATGAGAATATAGGCCCCGGGTTTCGGTTTGAAATTTTCTTCGAGAATTTCCTTGGCAGTTTTTCGGTCCGCCTTGAGGGTCAGGCTACCACCGTTGGGCATGGCATCGGCCGCATTTACAAACAGGTTGAAAAGAACTTGTTCCAACTGGGTCCGATCAGCTTCAATGATCAGTGCACTCTCTGGAAGGTGTATATCCAGAGTGATTTCCTTGCGTGTTCTCCCAAATGCCTGTGCACTTTCACTCACTACGCGCACAATATCGAGTGGCTCGACTTCATAACTGCCTTTTCTGGCATAACCCAGGAATTGACTTGTTAATTTGGCGCCACTGTCTACCTGCTGATCGATATTCTGAATCCTGGCCATGATGGGGTGGTCGGCATCAAAATCGAGCCTCATCAGGGATAGATTGCCCTTGATAACGGCAAGGAGATTGTTGAAATCATGTGCAATGCCCCCTGCAAGGGTGCCGATGGCTTCCATTTTCTGAGCTTGAAGTAGTTGGGTTTCAAGGCGTTTGTTCTCGGAGATATCCCTTATGATGAGAAGCAGTCCCAGTGGGTCGCCATTGTGGTCATCATAACGGGACGCACTGATGAGAACATCCAGAAGGTGACCCTCCTTGGTATAGCATTTCGATGCAAGTCCACGATGGGGTTTCCCGTTTTCGGCGACCTCCTGAATCATTGAATGACAGGCGTCGTACTCGGGCTTGGATATAAATGTGAGTGGCGAACCCTGCAGTTCTATAATGGACCATCCAAACACATTTTCGAATTCGGGGCTGGTATATTTGATGCGTCCGGTCAGGTCGCAGGTGGCAATGGCGTCGGCAGATGAATGGATCAACGAGCGGTACAGGTGTTCGCCCCGTTTCGACTCCTTGTAGAGTTCTCTGAATTCCTTTTCGCTTTCCTGCAGTTTTTTAAAGGAGTCGGCATTGGCAATGCCTGCCGCAATCTGCGATGTAATTCCATTTAGGATACCGATGTCACTCTTGGTCAGCGGGTTTTGGGAATTCCAGTTGTCCACGGCCAGAATACCGAAAGCTTTCTGGTTGTACACGAGAGGGACACAGATAAAGGAAGGGGATGCGATGGTTTCGGCAAATATCTTGCTGCCCTTGGAGAGGGAGGAAACAATTTGATCGACATCGTCCACAAGAAACGGCCGCTGCTCTTTGACGGCTTTTATGAATGGTCCCCTGGCTTTGGGATTGTTCAAATTGAACCGGGCCTGTTTCAATACCGTCAACTGCTCTTCGGTTTGCCCGTAACTTGACACATATTCCAGGGAACCGTATTCATATCGTATCAACATGATCATAGCCCTGTCAAAGTTCAAACGCTTTTGTATGATGGGCATGACCCTGTGGATCAAGCGATTCACATCCAGAATTGTCGACGATACAGAGGAAATCTCCTGGATTACGGACATGTCGTTATAGCGCTCATTGGCGGCGTTGAGGAGATCTTTGGCTGCATTTCCCTGGGATGCA
>JASJGV010000193.1:0-3618 GCA_033791325.1 Desulfobacterales bacterium
TTTTTAACAGGCTTTATTAGGCAATATTGGTAATAGATAGAAATTACAATCCTGATTTTCCACCTATTAAATCTCTATACAAACATGGAGATAATTTATGGCATTTAGTGAATTTGAAATAAAAAGAATTCAGAAAATGGTGGGTAAGTACATTGAAAAGCACAGGCCGCCAGCACATTTACGTGACGAAGTTGATTTGTCCTTCCGGGTTAAAGGACAAAGTGTGGAAATTTTTGAGATACGCCCCTTATGGAATAATCCCGGGAAAAAAATTGAAGAGCCGGTGGCAAAAGCCACCTATGTAAAAACACAAAACACATGGAAGATCTATTGGCAAAGAGCGGACTCAAAATGGCATCGATACGATCCGGAACCCGAAGTGGCTTCAATAGAAAAATTTTTAGAAATTATCGAAAATGATGAGTCCTGTTGCTTCTTTGGTTAGATCAGAAAAGTCAAATGGCTGCATATCTTGTTGGACATATCTCAGTAAAAAATGGCGCGCTGTGGGAAGCGTATGTGGCGGGCGTTAGAGAATCACTTTCGCCCTTTGAATCCAAGATTGTTTTCAGGGGGCAGCTCGTTTCTGTTCTTGCAGGTGAACATGAACATGATCGTGTAGTCGTAATCGAATTTCCTGACTACCCCACGCTTAACGGTTGGTATCACTCCGAAAAGTATCAGTCACTCATCCCTCTCAGGGAAGAGGCGGCCGATGTTGTAATTACGACCTATGAGGCTTAGCGTTCGTTCCGTCCAACCCGTAGGGCAACAGATCAGGAGGCATAGATCGAACACTTTCTGACCGCCATGGCCGCTTCCTGGAGTGCTTCTGAAAAGGTTGGATGGCCGTGAACGGTCCGGGCGATATCTTCCGAGCTGGCCCCGAACTCCAGAGCCAGCACGCATTCGGCAATCATGTCGGCAGCCCGCGGACCGATGATATGAACGCCCAGGATACGGTCGGTCTTGCCGTGGGCGATGAGCTTGACGAACCCTTCCTTTTCTCCCATACAGCGTGCCCGGCCCGCACCGGAAAATGGATAGGTCCCTACACAATAGGGAATCTCCCGCTCTTTGACCACCTCTTCGGTCAAGCCGACACTGGCAACTTCTGGCCAGGTGTAAACCACCGACGGGATGGTGTCATAGTTCACTTCGCCGGCGTGCCCGGCAATACTCTCCACGACCGCAATTCCCTCGGCAGAGGCTTTGTGAGCCAGCATGGGACCGGGGGTCAAATCGCCGATGGCGTAGACACCCGGCGCACTGGTCTGATAGGCAGTATTGACAATGATGTGGCCTGTCTGTGGATCGGTTTGAACACCGGCATCCTCGAGGCCAAGACCCTCTGTCAGCGGTTTTCTTCCCACAGCCACCAGGAGTTTATCAAATGACATGGTGGTGGTTTGCCCGTCTTTTTCCAGTGCTACTTTGACTTTCCTGGCGGTTTTTTGTGCGTTGACCACACGGGTGTTGAGCTGAAACAGCATGCCCTGTTTCTTTAAAAGGCGATCCAAAGCCCTGCCCACCTGTCCGTCCAGGGTCGTGGCAATTTTGGACAGCATTTCGATAACGGTCACTTTCGAGCCCAGTCGCATACAGACCGATCCCAGTTCCAGCCCGATATATCCCCCCCCCACGATTCCGAGATTTTTTGGAACCGTGTCAAAGTTAAGGGCTTCCGTGGAGCTGACAATCCGCTCACCGTCAAATGGCATCCCAGGTACTTCCACAGGTTGGCTGCCCGTGGCCAGCAGAATCGACGCGCCCTGAAGAACCCGCTTTTTCTTTCCAAGGGTCACTTCCACCTGCTTGTCACCCACAAGTCGTGCCCTGCCCTGGACAATGTCGATCCGGTTGCCTTCCAGCAGCTTTCGAACACTGTCCGTAAGATCCTTGACCACCGTGTCTTTGCGTTTCATGAGGGTGGCCAGATCCAGGGTCAAACGACCGGTCTTGATCCCGTGTTCGGCAAAGTGCTCCCGTGCCAGGTGATAATACTCGCTGGAGTCGAGCAGGGCTTTGCTGGGTATACACCCCACATTCAGACACACCCCGCCGAGACGGGGTGATTTCTCCACACAGGCGGTTTTCAAACCAAGTTGTGCGGCCCTTACCGCGGCGACATACCCGCCGGGACCGGAGCCTATAATAACCAGATCATAATTGTCTGTCGTTGTCATGTTAGATCTCCAATACGATCCGTTCAGGGTTTTCGACAAATTCCTTAACGCGTTTCAAAAATGTGACGGCGCCTTTTCCATCAACGATCCGATGATCGTAACTCAAAGCCACATACATCATGGGACGCACGACAATTTCGTCGTCCACCACCACCGGGCGTTTCTCAATCTTATGCATGCCGAGAATACCGCTCTTGGGTGTGTTCAAAATCGGTGTGCTCAACAGAGACCCGTACACACCGCCATTGCTCACCGTAAATGTCCCCCCTTCAAGATCGGCCAGTTCGAGTCGGTTGCCCTTGATTTTCCCGACATACTCTATGATGGCCTTTTCGATACCGGCAAAGCTCAATCTTTCGGCGTGGCGAATGACCGGAACCACCAGCCCCCGGTCGCTCCCAATGGCAACACCGATGTGCTGGTATGGGTGATAAACAAAGTCAGAACCGTCCACAAAAGCGTTGATTTCAGGGATCTCTTTCAAGGCCTCTACGCAGGCTTTGATGAAAAAGGACATGAAGCCCAGAGGTACATCGTGCTTTTTCTTGAAAGCCTCTTTATAGCGCGTTCGCATATCCATGGCCTGTTGCATATCTATTTCATTGAAAGTTGTAAGCATGGCCGTATTTTGCTTGGATTCCAGAAGCCGCTCGGCAATACGCTTGCGGATAGGGGACATTTTAACCCGTTTCACTTCTTCCGACTCCTGGGCAACAGACGGCTCTTCGCAAACCTGAGCCGCCACTTTTTCGGGAATGCCGCCGGGGGCTTCCTCCAGATAAAGAAGTACATCTCCTTTACTGATTCTGCCACCGGGGCCGGTCCCGGAAATCCTGGAAACATCGAGATTTTTTTCCGCAACGAGTCTGCGGACAGAGGGTGAAAGCGGTGTGTCATCGAGCGTTGACTTCTGAACGGATACTTCTTTTCCGGATAATGCCGGCTTCGGCATTTCCGGTTTTTCATCGGGAATGATTGCTTTCGCCTCAGTGGGCACGGGATGATCTGACGCAGTTTTAGGTTCCGATTCCGGGGTTGCAGGCTTCGTTGGCACTCCTTCCGCCTCAATCTGCCCCACAACCGAACCAATCGCCACCGTCTCCCCTTCCTGGATTAGAATTTTTAGAACACCACCGGCTTCCGCCACCACCTCCAGCGTTACCTTGTCTGTCTCTATGACCAGCAGTGCTTCATCCTTTTGGATGGTTTCACCATCCTTTTTAAACCACTCCGCCAGGACCGCTTCCTGAATAGATTCTCCGACACTGGGTATCTTGATGTCTATGGGCATACATGCTCCTTCACTGGGTCTACTTCCGTATTCTTAAAAAAAGTATCTACCATCTTCATCATCCGAATGAAAAAAACTTTCGCTTGTCATTAGCACTTTGTGCGGCATTTGCCCTTTCGGGCGTCATTAGCGCTGCGCGCG
>JASJGV010000194.1:0-9192 GCA_033791325.1 Desulfobacterales bacterium
CCTTGTGGAGGGCCTGGATATATAACCTTGAGTCGATGCATGTGCCAAGGATCCGACGGTGATGCAGTGTCAATGTGGGAGGCAGGATTATTAAAATGCTCAAGTTTCAGAGAAACAAACTGGTCAGCATCTTTCAGGACAATCCAGACGAGTTGCGGATACATGGCTTGCTGGATGATCACATTTTTGGGCTTGAAATCGATGTGATGGTCCGCATAGATGATTCCACGATCCATTTCATCGATGGGAAATGGAACCGGGAAGAGACACCCGAATGTTCACGGGCCGTGCCGTTTTTACAGGCAGCCATGGGTTTCAAAACTGACAGCAAGAATCTCCCCCAGCAGATTAACAAGGTTGTCAGTCGGCAATCGTGTCCCCATTTTGCCAATTTACTACTGGAGTGCTGCACGGCTGCACAAGAGGCCATTCAAATCAAGAGGTGGGAGTCAGCCAGGTCTGACCAACCAGAACTTACGTTTGAAGCATCTGTCACGGGTGCTGAAATTGAAGCAGCTGAAAAACAGCCCACCGAATCAAAGATAAAAATAGAAAGCAGTAAGGAAGCATCACCCAAGGAAGCGGAACGTCAACCGAAAAAGATCACAGATGGGTTTGCTATCGACCTGCATACCCATTCTTTTCCTGCGTCCCAGTGCAGTTCCATCAACGTAGACGATCTGATCCAGGAAGCCAAACGGATTCAACTGGACGCCATATGTCTGACCGATCACAACCATGTCTGGGATCCGAAAGTCATTGAAGATCTAAAGCAAAAACATGGATTCCCTGTTTTTGGGGCAAATGAAATCACCACCGACCAGGGGGATATGCTCGTTTTTGGCATGCATACCCACGTAAAGGGAATCATCAAGCTCACAGAACTTAGAAAAATGGTGGATGATGCGGATGGATTCTTGATTGCTGCCCATCCGTTCAGGGGTTTTCTGGTATTCAATGCCAGCCAGATCGGGCTGACAGTTGAAAAGGCCATGCAGCGCTCGGCCTTTAAACAGGTACATGCCCTGGAGATCATGAACGGGAAAGTGACCGCCAAGGAGAATCAGTTTGCCGGAGAGGTTGCCGTGGGTCTGGGGCTGCCGGCCACCGGGGGCAGTGACGCCCATGAGATTTCGGGGGTGGGAAAGTATGCAACCCGTTTTAAATATCCCATTGGAAACGAAAAGAAGCTCGTCCAGGCACTCAAGGGTGGTGAATACACGCCCTGCGCGTTTCGAAAAGAAAGCGGGTTCAAATAATATCTTAAGGGTAAAAGGGTTGGAGGGAGGCTGACAGCTGTGAGGAGACAGCAGCATCCTAGCTTCCAAGCATTCTCGCTTCCCAGCATACAAGGTTCCAATGGGGATGTTTGAACGCTTTCAGAAGGTTAAGCCTGGTAGGACAGGTTTATCGGGGGAAGAAAGATGACTGAGAAAACAGACTGGGAAAAAGTGGTGCGAAGAATGGAACAGTTGTTGCGGTTGAAATCCTTTCCCGTGGCATTCAAGATGCTGGCCAATAAAGAGGAACTGGGGCAAATTCCCTTTCTTCGACGAACCCAACATAAATCGACCCTCTGTCAATTGATCACCCTGGTGAGAAGTTTTGACTGGACCGTGGGGGCCGATCTGGATGATTTTTTATTTGACGCCTGTCCTTCCATTCTGGGTCTTTGCGAGAATCCCGAGATCTGTAAAAACGGCACCTTTAGAAGCATTGTCTGGGTCAAGACCAAGAAAGATGGAAGAAAATATGAGGCTTCCATACCCAGACTTCCCATTGGGAAATACCAGGCTGTGGCCATGGCGCCGCTGGTGTACAAACCATTTGAGCCGGACATCATTCTCATTTATGCCAATCCTGCCCAGATGATCCTGCTGATCAATGCCCTCCAGTTCGAAGACTACGAGGTCATGCAGTTCTTTTGTGTGGGGGAGTCCTCCTGTTCGGATGCGATTGTCAGGTGTTATGACACCCGAAAACCTTCTCTGACCATACCTTGCTATGGTGAACGTCGGTACGGTCATGCCCAGGATGAGGATTTGGTGATGGCCATCCCTGCTGCCATGATGACCAAAGCCCTGGCAGGTCTGGAGACTCTTTACCGCAGGGGTGTTCGCTATCCCATCAGTTATGCCGGCGCCGAGGGAGATGTGGGCCCCATGTTTCCGGCCAGCTATGGAGGACTGAAGGAAGTCTCGGAAAAACTGAAGGGCAGTGGCAAACATATGCTGCTGGGTGTTACAGGTGGCATTGCCAGCGGAAAGTCATCAGTCTCTGACATGCTGTCGGCATTAGGTTCGCCTCTCATCGATTTTGATCTCCTGGCCCGGCAGGTGGTGGAGCCCGGAACCCAGGGGTATAAGGATATTGTGGACTATTTCGGGAAGCAGGTTTTGCAGGAAAACGGCGAACTGGATCGCAAAAAACTATCCAATGTTGTGTTCAGCGATATGGAGAAGCGCAAAAAACTGGAAAGTTTTACACACCCCTATATTTATGATGAGTTTTTTAAGGGGATAGAGCAGATAACCCAAAAGCAGCCCGATGCCGTGATACAGGTGTCGGTGCCGCTTCTCATCGAACTGAACCTTCAATTTCTTTTCGACAAACTGCTGGTGGTCCATGTAAAGCCGCAGACCCAGGCCAAACGACTTGCCGCACGTGATGACATTACCATGTCGGAAGCCGAAAATATTATGAAATCCCAGCTTCCCATCAATGAAAAAGCGAGTTATGCTGATTTTGTGATAGACAATGAAGGGGCATTGGAAGATACGGAAAAGCAGGTTAAAGAGGTCTGGGAATTGATAAATAAAATACGGCAAACGTAATTTGCCGCATAAAAGCACAATCAATAAGCCAGCAGACGTCTCAAAGATTTTCGGTTGATACCGTGTTTGTCAGGCGTTTGGTCAGGACAAACGATAAAACCCTTTCTAATGGTTTTCTTCCTTTTTGATATAGATCAGAATATTCTCTTCAACTAAATTTTTCATTCCTGGCTGGGTTGTCTTATTCACTTTTACCAACTCAATATTTTTTATATTGTAATTTTGACGAAGATGTTGGGAAAGTAGTTTTATGATGTTTTGCTGGACATCGGGTGAATTCAGGAATTCTATTTTTTTTTGGCTGATAACATGTTCCGTGATTTCACAGACACCTGGGCTGTCTTCCGGGCTGGATTCAATTTTTTTTGCCTGGAAATCATCAGCTCTTTCAGATAAATCATATTCGAAGGGTCGTTCGGTCTCGAGACAATTTCCAGTCACCTTGAGTCTCTTGTCTATTACCGTTATAATATCGTCTTCAGAGAAAGACATGTTCCCCTCTGATTCTTCAAAAGAATGCCCGGGATAGGACTTACCAACCGCCTCTCTCACATTTTCCGATGTAGACTCTTCGGGAGGAGGGTTTTCCGTTTTCTGTGATATAAAAATATCCGCAATATCATCAAGACCCCTGCCAAGACGCTTCTTTTCCATTTAGGACGTCCTTTTACCCGATTTCCAAAACCGAATTATTGCCGCCATAGGTATTATGTATATAATTCGAGTTGTTTTGGTCTTCGACCCATTCACCATCGACAACAAATTTGTATTGATAAGTGCCCGGTTTGAGGAAGATATTCTTTTTCCACGTGCCGTATTCGTCACGTTCCATAAGAAACTCATCGCCTGGATTCCAATTGTTGAAATTTCCTCCAATCTTTACGGATGTTGCTTCAGGTCCGTAATAGATAAATTGTTTTTCCGAATTCGAGCCTGAGAACATCGGTTCGTCATCCTCGATAAGCACGTTTTTTTCCCTTCTTTTCTCCATAAGGACTTCCTCGGCAAGCATCATGTAATCTTTGAACCCGCTTGCATTTTTGGAATAATCCAGAATGGATTTTCCATAGCCGGCGGCCTCTTTCAAGGTGACATTGGAACGAATTATCGTTTCAAACATATTGCTATCAAAATGAGCTCGCATATTTTCCAATACTTCCCTTGAGATTCTTGTCCGCTTGTCAACGATGGTTCCAAAAACTTTTGCATGGATTTCGTGTCCTGCTTTCTTTTTGATGGATTCTATGATTTCCATTAGCCTGGTGACCCCATGCAAGGAAAACAGGCTCATCTCTATCGGTACGAACACCTCTGAAGAGGCAATAAGGGCGTTAAAGGTTAACAATCCGAGACTTGGCGGGCAGTCTATGATGATGATGTCATACAATGGCCGGACACGCCTGATTGCCTGTTTTAAACGGGTCTCTCTTCCCTCCACCATTGAAAGGTGTTGACCCAAGGTGCTGAGTGAAATATCTGCAGGTACGACATCAAAGTTTTCTGAAATGTTTTCTGAAATATCGTCAAGCGATAGTCGGCTGTCGCCAGAAGGTTCCAGGATGCCAAAGATCGTATCTTTATTATCGCTGGTGAAAATATTCAGCCCCAATGCAACGTGACCTTGAGGATCCATATCGATCAGAAGCACTTTTTTACCGGTATAAGCCAGGCAGGCAGATAGATTGATTGCTGTCGTCGTCTTGCCACAGCCGCCTTTTTGGTTGGCAATCGAAATTGTTCTCATTTTCTTCAATCCTCCTATTTCGTATGATTTGAAAGATCGGATGAAAAAAAGTATAGTGCCCATGGGTTAGCGAGCGAATCTTCAATATACCAGAATAAAAAAACCTCCTGAGAGATTAGATATCTCTTTCGGAGGTTTTAAAAAGTTTTAGAACCTCTATAATCATGATATTGTCACGGTTCAGAGGTAAGCTTATTATATATTAGAAATATATCTCACACCATATTACACTATATATTGTATGTCAATAGATAAAACCACAAGATATAGGTGAAAATGGCAGAACGCTGATGGTGTTGTTTCTTGACGTCCGTGTACAGGTAGCCATGTGTGCAGCCTGGCTGATCGCACCATACAAGTTGTGGTTTTTTTCCTTGACTCACATGAGTGCTTCTCTATATTCTTGTGCCTGGAAGTGTACGTTTTTATCCGCTTATTTTTATTTCAAGGAGAATCAAAGACATTGTCTTGGAGGGATTCGGTCTTGGCACATATTATCGGTATAAATCATTAAAATGGAGATTGGAAAATGACGACAAACAATGTAGCAGAAAAAAAGCCTCTCTGGTTGTCAATCGAAGAGAATATCCTTGGACTCGGTTCGCAGGATCTCTCGGGGAAAAACTGTGAAGAATCGATTCAACGGATCGCGGGGGATCTTGACAGTGCAGGTTTCAATGTGTCGCATCATGGGGGCAATCTACTTCAATTAAGATGGGCGATGAATGAAATGCGCAAAGTTGGAAGGCCCCTCATGGGGGATCTCAACGCTGCCATGGAGGCTCTTACGCTGGAGGATGTGGCTGACCCCTATTTGGCAACAACTCAGATTATTCAAGACATCGGAAAGACATGGCCGGAGCTAAAAAAATCCGAACGCAGATCGGACGTCATAGGGATGGTCGAGAAGACAAAACTCGATCTGTTCATTGCCAAGGCAAAAGAATTGCCGGGCGATGAAGGTATTCGATTACTCATTGAGGATAAAGTGGCCCCTAAAGTGATCATCAGCGCCATGGAGATTAATGACGAGAAGTTGAAGCAGGTTAACACCCAGATGGAAGAGGAACGTGCAGAGAAGGCAAGGGTAGCAACGCTGCTCGGGAAGGTGGGGGGTAAGCCCGACGAAGAAAAGGTGAAGCACCTGATTGAGAATAATGTCTCTGAAGAACTGATTGTCGAAATGGCAAAAGTTGACCAGGGCGCCATCGATGTCGTTAAGCAGGCCATGGAAGAGGAGCTAAAGGAAAAACAAAGGCTGGCGGAAGAAGAGGCCGCACGGAAAAAGGATGCGGCTGCAGGACCCGCCCTGGAAAATATACCGGCGGATGAGATGCTCGATTACATCGAGTCCATTCGCGAAATAATGGAATTCAGCGATCAGGAGAAAGAAATCAGGGTTATGTGCGAGCAGAGCTCCATTCCCAAGAGCCTGGTGGACATTGCTGTTTCGGAACCTGAAAAACTGGATGAGCTTGAAAAAACAGCGGAGGGATAGACCCATAACACGCAGTTTTAAGGGATTATCGTAAATATATTCCGGGAGCCCACGGTTCCAGGGGTTCCATGTTTTTTTCAAAAGGGCACATCAGGATCTATCTACGTCACCATTAGTGTCCGCATGCGATTGATGGCGGCGGTTAATTCAAAATGCCTGAAGCGGGTGATGTCCCCGGTCACGTATGGGGTGAGGATATCGAGGCTGTTGTCATCGATATCTTTTATCACCCGGTCCACCACTTCTTTTAAGGTTCGCTTTCCATCCATGTATCGAACGGCATGGTATATGGCGTGGCCGATGCCCCGGGTCTGGGAGATATGTACGATTTGATCCACATCTCTCATATTAATGAGGGTTTCTCCGAATAGAATTTCGTCTGTTCGGGGAGCTGATATCTTTAGGCGATACTTTCCGCGATAGGGGTTGACGCCGTCAGCTATGGGTTTCCGCTTTTTGAGTTTTCCAAATGTATTCCCTCCTTCTTTTAAACGCCCAGTTGCGTGGGCTGCTGCGATGTGATGTGCTTTCTGGGTGACATCTGTGGGGACGTAGGACGTCATTTGAATCACCTGGTGGGCTACGGAAAAATAATCACCGGAGCCACCCATGACCAGCACCGTGGAGACACCTTTTTCATCATACAGCTGCCGGACTTTATCGATGAAAGGCGTGATGGGTTCCTTGTCTTTGGCAACCAGCTGCTGCATACGATGATCACGGATCATGAAATTGGTGGCCGAGGTATCCTCATCCAACAGGAGGACCCGGGCGCCTGCTTGCAGGGCCTCTGAGATGTTAGCGGCCTGTGATGTGCTGCCACTGGCATTTTTTGTTGAAAAGGAAGTGGTGTCTCTTCCAAAGGGTAGGTTGTTGATAAACGGCGATATGTCTGTCCCGACGATATTCCGACCGTCGGCGGACCGGATCTTGACGGTGTTGGCCACTGTTACCACCCGTTCCCTGCCGTCATTGGGGATATGGTTATATATCCCCAGCTCCAGTGCATCGAGCAGTGTGGACTTGCCATGATATCCGCCACCCGCGATGAGCGTTATCCCTTTGGGTATGCCCATGCCGGTGATGCTGCCGCTGTTGGGAAGCAGGATTTTATTTTGCAGGGTGCCGGGTGATTGAAACGCCACAACGCGATCATCTGTCATGGGCGCCGGATTGATGCCGCTGGCGCGTGGAAGAAGGGCGTTGTCAGCCACAAAACCAATCAAGTCTAGTTGGTGAAGCCTGTCTCTCAAGACATCCGCATCTTCGGCGATTTCAATATGCGTCTGAAGACTGGCGGCGTCCAGGTTCTTTAAAAAGAGAGATGCCCGGACAATTTTCGGAAGCTCCTCAAAAAACATGATTGCCGCATTTTTTCCTGCAATTCGCCGGCCCTGAGCCGGTAGTCCCATGAAAAATCGGGCCTCAATCCATTGATCGTTGGCGACCATGGCTGTCGATTCAAGAATCTCCTGCCCTGGTCGGTCAATGACAATCAAACCGCTCTTGCCGGTTCCACGGCTGCCTTGTGAGTATCGCTTGCAATTCTGGTAAAATATACGGGTTAAATAATCGCACAGGGCGACTTTTCGACTATTGTTTTCAGAAAGCGTCCGGGAAAAGCTGGACGCTTCTCTGTCAACCCGCACCCGAATTTTGGAGGGCGTGGCAAACGGGTCGCCCTGCACATGATCGATGATGAGCATAAAGCCTGGAAATCGGTATTCACCCTTGATTTCCTTGTAGGCCTTGTAGCCGCATCCCTCAATGCGGCGTAAATGCTCATCCAGTGTTTGCTCTGTTTTCATGTGCTCTTTAGGGAACATGTATGAGGGGACCATTTTTTCATGAAGAGCGTGCTCATATCAATGGCTGATAGGCTCGTAGCACGGTCAATGAATAAAAGGGTGAAACCCGACCATTTCAGGTAGTAAGGTTGTTGCAGCCGCAAGGCGTCAGGCCATGAAGTTGTAGTATGCTACCGCGAATGGCCTGCAACACAGCGGGTGCGGTAAGATCGCTGCCTGAAATGATCGGGTTACCTGTTAAACTTCCGATCCCACTCAAACTCGCGAGCTGTTACCATGTCTTCCATGCGCTGAATGCGCGAATCCAGGTTGTGAAAGCGGCGTTTCAATCGACTGGCCGCTCTTGGTCTGGATGATGTATAGCTGTCGTAAAATTCCTGTTCCCCTTCTGATTCAATGGGTCTGACAGGTTCTGGTTTCATCAGCAAAGAAGCAACAAAATAGAGAACCAGTATGGGCCAGATGCCGCTGGCAAGAAAAAAAACCAGAACAATGACCCGGATCCAGAAGGCTTTTAAATCAAAATAATCTGCTATCCCCTGGCAAACACCGAGAATGATGCCGTTACGGGATCGATAAAGGCCACGGCCATGTGAGTATATGAATTTTTTCATGAAGATGTTTCCTTTCCCTGGCTTTCCATGAGTATGGTTTCCAGGCTTTCCACCCGTTTTTCCATTTGGGTCAAGCCATGATAGATTTCCTGTATCATGCGGGTTTCTTCGTCGTAGTGCTGTCGGCTTTTGCGCGATACGCCGCCATGCCTCATTTTAATGGTCATGAGAATGGTTCCTGTTATCATGCCCAGTATGATGATAATGCTGCTGAAAACGATGGTCACGATGATGATTGCATTCATATTTTCGGTACTCCAATATCCGGTGGTTAGGCCTGTTGGCGCAAGGTAGAGCGATTTCCCCGGAAGAGGATGATGCCCTTTCAGGATTCGTCAGGATCTGTCTCCGGGTTTTTTTGCGAAGATTTCAGCGCTGCAAGTTCCTTTTCTATATCATCATCCAGGACCAGGTTGTCAAATTCTTCTTCAACAGTCGGCTTTTTTCCAAAATTCACCAGGTCGGCCTCTGCTTCCATCCTGTCAATGCGATTTTCAAGATGGTCAAATCTGACAATGGTTTCAAAGTTGTCCACCCGGCGAATTTCTTCCTGGGCACGTCGTTTCTTTCTGGCATGAACATGGCGCTGAACAAGGAGCCCCTGCTTTTCCCTTGCTGTGTTCAGTTTGTCTTCCAGGAGGGTGATGTCTTCATGGTATTTGCGGACCATGTCATCATGTTCCAGCAGATCCTG
>JASJGV010000195.1:0-4628 GCA_033791325.1 Desulfobacterales bacterium
GCATCGACAAAAAAATATTCGGCACCCTCTTTTTTTCCATTTTTGTCACTGTCACGGGTGTCGGCATCGTTGTACCGCTGTTGCCGGTTTATGCCCATGACCTTGGCGCCGGTGGATTGGCCATCGGATTCATTTTTGGATCCTTTGCCCTGTCGCGAACTTTCTTTTTGCCTTATTTTGGGCGACTTTCAGACAGAAAAGGTCGTAAACGCCTCATTGTTGTCGGTCTGTTCTCCTATGCCTGTCTTTCCCTGGCGTTCATGTTGGCTCAAAACGTTACCTCTCTTGTGATCATCCGATTTTTTCAGGGAATCGCCTCTTCCATGATGATGCCCGCCATACAGGCCTACGTCGGAGATATCACACCCCAGGGACGGGAGGGGTTTACCATGGGCTTTTTCAATATGTCCATTTTCTTCGGCTTGAGCCTTGGTCCTGTTCTCGGTGGGGGAATTAAAGATTACTGGGGTCTCAATGCATCGTTTTTGAGCATGGGCATTCTGTCTCTAATAGGCTTTTTCTTGAGCCTCTCCTTTTTACCGCCCAGTCATGAGGAGAAAGTCATGAAAAAGCGCCGGAAGCCACTGCCATGGAAAATGCTGCTACAAGATCGGGAAATCCTCGGGCTTTTCTGTTTCCGGTTAAATTACACCGCCTGCATCGGTATCATCTGGGGGTTTTTACCGGTGTTTGCAGATACCCGATTTGCTCTTTCGAGTTCAAATATCGGCTTTCTGGTCATGCTGGGTGTTTTTATCAGCGGTATCATCCACCTACCCATGGGTTATGTGGCTGACCGCTTCAGTCGGCGACTCATGATTATGTTCGGCGGACTGCTGGTGGCGGCCGGGATGATATATTTTGCCTGTTCCAGTTCCCTGGCAGATCTGGTTGTCGCCAGTATTCTTTTCGGTCTCGGTGGAGGTATCTCCATGCCGGCCCACATGGCCAGAGCGGTTTTCAAGGGCAATCAATCTGACGCTATGGGTTCTCTCATGGGCCTGATGACCATGGCTCACAGCCTGGGAATGTTATTGGGTTCTTCCTTGGCCGGACTGATAATGGATATGACCGACCTGGGGGACGCCTTTTCCCTTGGAGCTGTCATCAGCCTGGCCGGGGTCCTGGTCTTCTTTGCTTTCACCAGACCGACTCGCACCACCTAAGCAAGGAAGATAAGGTATTATGAAAATATCCTTTTCAATTACCGGACACATACACTCTCTATTTCAACACACCGTATGACAACCTGGAATTCTTTTCGGGTTTAGCAGGTTTCGGGTGTAAATGTCACCACCGCGTCAATCTTGGTTGCATCAGCAAAGAGCATGATCAACCGGTCCACGCCGAGTGCATTTCCGGCAGATTCCGGCATGTCGGTAAGCGCTTGCAGGAAGGGCTCTGCCAAAGGATAAACAGTTTTGCCTGACGACCGCCTCAATTTCATTTCTGTTTCAAATCGTTTTCGCTGCTCGCCCGGGTCTGTCAGTTCAGAAAAGGCATTACAGATTTCAATACCCGCAATATATAGTTCAAATCGTTCCGCCACGCTTTTGTCTCCCGGCTTCAGCCGTGCAAGCGAGCCCAGTGCAGCAGGATAATCATATAAAAATACCGGTTTTACACATCCCAGGTTCGGGGCAATGTCGCACCCGATGATTTCATCAAAACGCCTGTTCTGAATGGCTGTATCCATGGATTCCATCGCAAATTTATCAAAAGCCTGATCAACACTCATGCGGTCCCAGGGTTTGGTGAAATCAATCCATTGACCCTGGTATTCAATTCCCTTTTCATGGCCAATGGATCGAGCCACGGTGGTAATGAGGTCCTCGCATTGGCACATCATGTCAAGGTAATCTTGCCCCGCGGTATACCACTCCAGCATAGTCATTTCCGGCAGATGCAACCGCCCCCGTTCGTCTTTTCGATAACACTTGCAGATTT
Organism: Desulfobacterales bacterium; assembly: GCA_033791325.1. Lineage (GTDB taxonomy): Bacteria > Desulfobacterota > Desulfobacteria > Desulfobacterales > B30-G6 > B30-G6. The sequence goes on from JASJGV010000195.1 coordinate 1,948, forward strand.
GATAAATCCGTTCAAAGCCGTCGGCCAGAAGACGTTTCATGTACAATTCAGGCGATGTTTGCAAAAACCAGGTTCCGCTTGGCTCTGCTTCGATGTTAGCTTCGGGTGCCGGAGCCGGTATCCGGCATGGCGTCTCTACTTCAAGATACCCTTTTTCCGTAAAGTAGTGACGAATAGCAGCCATGATGCCTGCCCGAAGTTCAATATTCATTTTAATTTTAGATGAATGAAAGTGAGGCACGATAACACAATCCTTGTATTAGACCCGCGGAAATAGAAGACCCCTAACCAGCGGCATATCAATATTCTGTCGAACCCATTAACGGAACTTCAAAATCTTGTCAACAGAGCTGAGACTCATTGAAAATTCCCACGGCAAGCCACGGGATTAGCGAGTCCTGTTGTGTTTCAAGAAACAGTCAGACAAAATATTCCTGTTGACTAAAAAAATCAATCATCATATTTATGATCGTTTATGCGAATTGTAACGGTATGTTGGACCTTTTCAACACCAATACTATCAAATCGTACCAACTGTAAAAACTTGTGAGTGAACAGAATGATTCAACTGATAAGAGGTTTCAAGGACATTCTTCCCGGTGAAGTTGAAACCTGGCAGCATATTGAGAGGGTTGCCAGGTCCCTGTTCGAGGATTTTGGGTTCAACGAAATCCGCATACCCATTATGGAGCGAACGGAACTCTTCGCACGCGGTATCGGTGAAAACACGGATATCGTGGAAAAAGAGATGTATACCTTTGCCGATAGAAAAGGGGATCTCATCACCCTGCGCCCCGAAGCCACGGCCTCCATTTGCCGGTCGTACATACAACACAAGATGTATGCCGATGACCCTGTCAAGAAATTCTACACCATCGGCCCCATGTTCCGGCGGGAGCGACCCCAAAAGGGGCGGTACCGGCAGTTTTATCAGATCAATGTGGAAATTTTCGGCGTTTCCTCGGCTCTGGCGGATGCAGAACTGATATTCCTTCTTAAAACCTTATGTGAAAGACTGTTGGTGGCAGATGTGGAGGCGCATATCAACTCACTGGGATGCCCTGAATGCCGCCCGGCTTTCAAGATCCGTCTCCAGGAATACATTGCGTCTGTGTCCGACCAGCTTTGCCCGGACTGCATTCGCAGGAAAGACCGCAATCCTCTGCGCGTGCTGGACTGTAAGGTTCCCGCCTGCCGTGAAGCCATGACGGAGGCCCCTTCCATTTTAGACTGTCTGTGCAATCTCTGCGATAGTGAATTTACGCTGTTGCAATCGGCACTGGATCGATTGAATGTGCCCTATGTATTGGACAAGCAACTGGTCCGGGGGCTCGATTATTACAGCCGTGCGACATTTGAAATCCAGACACGTTCCCTGGGAGCCCAGAGCGCAGTGGCAGGTGGTGGCCGATACGATGGACTTGTCCAGCTGCTGGGCGGCCCGGACACACCTGCTACGGGATTTGCCATCGGATTCGACCGACTGGCCGAGATCGTCCAGCTCAATGGGGCAGTCCTCCAACGAAAACCGAATTTATTTATTGCCGCCATGGGGGAGAAGAGCCAGACCCTGGCATTTGGCTGGGTCTGCGAACTGGGTGCAACAGATCTCTATGCCGAAATGGACTTTCAGGATAGAAGCCTCAAGAGCCAGATGAAGCGTGCCGGCAGACTTGATGCCCCGTTTGTCTTGATCGTTGGGGACAATGAACTTGAAAAAGGATTTGCTATTCTCAGAGACATGTCCACCAGAGACCAGGAAGATATTCCCATAGAGGGGCTGGTGGAAAGTATTTCAGCACGATTACGTTAAACCATTAAAACCCATAAAACCTTTTTAAACAGCATTTTTGGGTACACCGGACAGGTGGCACGCGTCCCTGGTACTGAAAAACATAAAGGAGTTTTAGAATTGCCTGACAATCTTGAATCGATGAGAAGAACCCACAACTGTTGTGTGTTGGGAAAAGCTGATATTGGAACCGAAGTCATCCTCATGGGCTGGGTACAGCGTCGCCGGGATCATGGCGGGGTAATTTTCGTAGACCTGCGGGACAGGGAAGGCCTCACCCAGGTTGTATTTAATCCCGAAACTGACAAAGCGGTTCATGCCAAAGCGCATGCCATCAGAGGTGAATACGTTATAGGTGTAAAAGGAACCGTTGAAAGTCGACCGGACGGAATGATAAACCCGAATCTTAAAACCGGTGAAATAGAGGTTCTGGTAACCGAACTCAAGATATTAAATCCGGCTGTCACACCACCGTTCTTGATTGAAGACACCGTGGATGTCTCGGAAAACATCAGTCTCACCAACCGTCATCTCGATTTGAGACGACCCCGGCTACAGCAGAATATCATCCTGAGACACCGGGCGGCATCATCTGTCCGGTCTTTTCTGAACTCTCGTGGCTTTATCGATATTGAAACACCGGTCTTGACCCGCAGCACACCCGAGGGTGCAAGAGACTATCTCGTCCCCAGCAGGGTAAATCCGGGCCAGTTCTACGCATTGCCCCAGTCACCACAGATATTCAAGCAACTGCTCATGATTTCAGGATTTGATCGATATTACCAGATCGTTCGTTGTTTTCGGGATGAAGACTTGAGGGCCGACCGGCAGCCTGAGTTTACCCAGATCGATATCGAAATGTCCTTTATCGGCGAAGAAGATATCATGG
>JASJGV010000196.1:0-4718 GCA_033791325.1 Desulfobacterales bacterium
TGATGATAAAAAACACGATTAATACTATCTCATGCTTAAAACCATGTCGGTGAAAAAACTCCCTGTCTCTGTGATGGACAATATCCATGAGTTCATCAGCAAATCGGATTGAGAGAAATGTACCCGCTCCGGATATTAAAATCACGCTCCAATATGGATAAGGGTTGGTAAGAATTGAATAGAACAGTCTTGTCAACATTGTCGTTTGATAGTATTCAACAAAGTAAAGCAGCGAAATGATATTTACCGTGATGGCCAAAACCCAAACAACAGTTTCCGATTTCAGCATGCGAATACCAAAAAGAAGCCTAAGCGGGAAGTCCAACAAGAAACCAGCATCTGCAATGGGTGTACAAAGAACAAAAAAAGACCAAGTTAGTACAGATGCTATCCCACCTGTTATTACATCATATTTAAAACTGAGGTACGAAAAGTAGGCCACTAAAAAAACACATAGCAAAAAAAACTTATAGAAAAGCTGCTTCTTGGGGTGAGTTTGTTTTTTGTTGATATGTGGTGTCATCTCAGAAATAAATTAAATACTGCCTGTTAAACTTCATGTCGGCAGGGCATGAAATTCAGTTTCGTAAACAGATGCTGCAAACAGTTTAGTTCAGCCGGAGCGCAATGTCCCCTGTTGGCCGAGCGGCCAGTCGCACGTACTTTGTGTACTTCAGTTAGATTGTAAGAATATCCTGTGTCGGAGTTTAAGGATTTGACAGAGCCTTACAAGGAGTTGTTTCCCCACTATCCAGGCCTTTACGAAGTTGTGAGGACCTAAATAGACTGACCGGATTTGGCCGGGTGGTCATCCACGCCATTGAAATTTTCACTCATTCTATGACCGCTATCTGGTAGAGCCGTCAATCACTGGCGGCTCTTTCAAGTGGCGATCAGCCATAACATCACTGCAAATAGCGCGGGTGTTCCAGCACCCGTTTAAGCGGTTAAGTAATCTTGATTGCCATGTCTTCCAGGCTGTCAGCGGCAATCCGGATTCTTTTTGCCACTTCTTTGAGCTGTGTCAGTAATTCTGTGTGGATCATGATGTGTTTGAATTCATTTCCTTGCAGATAGGCTGCCATCAATTTTGCACTCAGGGATATAACAGTCTCGTATTGCTCGTGGATCAGGTCAATGTTGACTGCAATCGCCGTGGCACTTTTCTTTGGCAGCTGTTTGACACTCTGCTCCAACAAGCCCGTCATCGCCTCCAGGGCATTGAATACCGGTTGATATTCCCGGATGGGCAATACGTCATACGCATCGGCTTCAAGCAGGAAATGTGTCGCGCTCAGCGCTACCCAATCGAGTTCAGTAATGAAACGGTAAATGGATTCCTTGTCATAGGGTGTTATGAAAACATACAGTAGTTCCTTCATGTTTTTGGTCTTGAGTATCCTGGCCTTATCGACATTTGTTTTGAAAGCGCTACGCATAGCCGCGTTGTTTTCAATGCAAATATTCCGGAGGTCGGTTACAACGCCCCCTGTTGCATCGGTTTGCACCTGCAATGCGGCATTAAAATCCACGCCTTTGGGCAATATGAATGAGCTGATAAATCCCATGACTAACTCCGGATAACTGTGTAAAGAAAACAGTAAAACCAACCCAGCAGCATCGATATCGGCAGGTTTAGCCACCAACCGGAAACGATACCTGCCGCTGTACGCCATTTCACGTGATCCGGTTTTTCAGCAGCGCCGCATCCAAGAAGTGTTGCTGTAACCACCTGGCTGGTGGAGGTGGGCGCACCGATGGCGGTTGCCAGGGTATTGACCAGTGCTGCGCCGAGTTGATTGGCGACGGAGTGGATGATTTTTACCCGGAAAAGACCAAATCCCAGGGTTTTTATGACACGCCAGCCACCAAACATCGTTCCCAGGGTGATAGCGGATGCGCACCATATGATTGCCCACATCGGCACGTTGAATTCCGTCGTCACGCCATTGGCCAGCAGCATCATCCCGATGATGGCCATTCCCTTCTGTGCATCGTTGGCACCGTGCGAAAAGCCAAGCCAGGCCACGCTCACATATTGTGAGAACACAAACAACGTTGAGATTTTTTCGGTGAACCGCCTGAGAATGACAAACAGGAACTTCATACTCAGCAATCCGATCACGAAGCCCAGAACAGGGGAGGCAAACAGACCGGCAACAATCTTCATCAATCCCTGCAAATGCCCCTCTTGCAGCGCGGCAACCCCCCACTGGATTTGTCCGGCACCGACCGCATACAAACCGGCGCCCACCAGTCCACCTGCTAACGAATTGGAAGATGATGATGGATAGCCAAACCGCCAGGTAACCAGGTTGTAACTGATGGCTGCGAGCAGGGCGCCGATGACGACACTTTCACCGGCCAGGGCTGAAGACGAACTGATATCGATAAAGGATCCCACGGTGTCAGCCACTGCGAGTCCCACGGTGAAAGGTGCTATAAAAGTGAAGACGCTTACAATGGTGATGGCGGTTGCCGCTCGCATGGCCCTTGAGGCGATGGCGGTCGCTACCATGTCAGCGGCATCATGGAACCCATTTGTGAAATCGAACACCGCGACCACCAGGATCACGGTGATTAGTGGCAGACTAAAGAATTCCATCCTGCAGGACCGGTTAGCAAAGCACTGTTATATGACAGGTCTGCAAGATTAACCTGTCATGAATAAAAACATTTAAGCCATCATATACCACAGGTAAACCAAAGCAATCATCGAGCAAAGCACAAAAAGAATACTCAGGCCCCTTACCAGTGACAGGGGAATTGTATCCACCTCAAGCTTTGCCACTTTTATATGCAAATGACTATACCGCCAGGCAGCCACCAGGAATGCGATGGCGCTAAAGATAATCAGCATTGACGATACTACCTGGATGCTCCACAGGGGCATCAGGCTCGTCATGAATTTTGCGATACCAAGCCCCGTGGCCAGTGCGGCCAGTCCGGTTCTTATCCAGGCTGCGTAAGTTCTTTCATTGGCAAGCACCGTCCTGTCCAGTGCCAGGTTAGTCCGGCTGATATCGTCCGTGCTTGTTTCGTCCGGCGTTGACATTTCAAAAATGTCTGACAATGTTCTTAACGTGGCTTTGGAACCCATTCATCAGGCTTTCCCGTTTATTGTTTGAATGGAGTGACTAAACACATCAAATTGGATCACTGAAATACGCAAATGTTCAAAAATATTATTGGAACGGAAGTAATTTAATTCTAAAGCGGATTGTTGAAGAAACCGAAGAAGAAGTAAAAAACAAGGCTTGAAACGATCAGCGTTACCAGCATCGCCGGTGTGCCTGTGCGAAACCAGACGCCGGGCGTGATTGCCAGTGAAGGATCGTTTTCACGTTTGGCCAATCGTTCGGAAATCGTCACGATATATACGTTCGCAGTCGAGCCGATGTGGGTGCCATTACCACCCATGCCAACACCGACCGCAAGTGCCCACCACAGGGGAGATATATTGATGCCCTGGCTTTGCATGCCGAGCAGGATTGGAATCATCGCAGCTGTAAACGGTATGTTATCAATTGCGGCTGAAAGCAAAGCGGCTACCCACATCAAAACCAGTGTTGCTGTCAGCAGGTCTTTTTCTACAAATGGAATAATAAACTGTCCGATGTAACGCAAAAAATGGCTATGTTCAACACCACCCACCAGTATAAACAGCGAGATGAAGAAGATTAACAACGGTATCTCAACGTCTTGCATCGCATGGTCCATTTCAACCTTTCGTGCGATGAAAAGCAGCAAGGTTAAGCCGCTGGCAGAAACCATCCAGGCCTCCCAGTTAATCTTGTCGTGAATGATGAACAAGACCACCATGAAGGCGAGCACGCCAAGACACTGGTTCCAGAGTTTGCGGTCATGGTAGTCAGGCTTTTCGGAAAATTCACCTGTCGGTTTTATCGCCAATTCTTTACGAAACAGAAATTTCAGTGCGAGAAGGATAGATATCCAGGCAAGAAACACAATGCCACCCATGTGATAGAAAAATGTATTGAAATTGATGTTGTTAGCCGAGCCGATCATCAGGTTGGGGGGGTCTCCCACCAGGGTAGCCACGCCACCCGTGTCTGAAAGCAGGGCGGCAGCCATCAGAAAGGGAATTGGCGATACCTTCAAAGCACGCGCAACCATGATGATTAACGGTCCGAAAATAACAACCGTGGTGACATTGTCCAGTAAAAGTGACAGCCCGGTGACCGCCGATCCCATCAGGACCAACAACATGAACTGTCGGCCCTTGCTGATCCTTGCCATGGTGCTGGCCATGACCTCAAACCCCCCGGTCGTAATCATCACGGATATAATGGCCATCATGCAACCGAGCAGGAATACAACATTCCAGTCCACTGCATAAACTGCCAACTGTGGACTATAGAATTCAAAATATTGGCCCACGATAATCATGACGATTGCACCCAACATGGCAGATTTCGCGCGGTGAAAACCATGCAGATTTTCAGTAAATATACCGATAAACGTAACAATCATAATTACGCCTGAAACCAACATTGCATTGTTCAGAACCAATGCTTCTGACATGTAATTGACCTCGAGAAACAAAAAAGGACGGGCCCCGTTTTTCTGCAGCAGATTATCTCATTTACTTTAACAATCCGCTGTAGAATTTTACGTTTTTCTGTTTAGATTGGCATCTGATAATCCTTAACAAAAGCAGAACTTGATTTTAGCTATATATAGATGTATCCGGCCCC
>JASJGV010000197.1:0-5818 GCA_033791325.1 Desulfobacterales bacterium
CATAATTAGTTTTTTAATTGTCGCCTTTGCTATTTTTCTGGTTATTAAAAACCTAAATAAACTGAAAAGAGAAGAAGAGGCTCCGCCAGAAGAACCAACAACCAAGGAATGCCCACACTGTTTTTCAGAAATCCCAATTAAGGCTACTCGATGTGGGTTTTGCACCTCAGAACTGCAAGTAACCTGATGCTGATATAGATGATCAATCTTAGGCTTCAGTTAAATAGCAGGGCCTCTTAGAAGGTCTGCCTATTTATTTTGAATTTGAATAATCCATTTAAAAAGGAGATATAACTTATGAAAAAGACCTACTTGGTCTTACTGACGATGCTTCTGGTTGGTATATTTGTTTCCGGCTGTGCCACCATGCCACCATTTTCCTCCCAACCAGCCTTTGAACCCCAGGAAATCAACATGGCCTCATACCAGTCAAAGGTTGAAAACTTTGTTGTCATTCTGGATGCGTCTGCATCCATGCGCACATGGTATGACGGGTCGACCCGTTTTAAGGTTGCCAAGGCCATTGTCAGCAGAATGAACCAGACACTTCCCAATATAGATATGCAGGGTGGGCTCAGGACTTTCGGTCACAGCCGGTCAGTCTCAACAGAGAATACCGTCCTGATGTATGGAATGGCGCCCTATACCAGAGCCGGACTACAGGCAGGTCTGGATAAAGTAACAAAAGCAGATGGACCCAGTCCTTTTAGCGATGCTATTGATGGAGCGAACCAGGACTTGCGCGAAACCACAGGCAAGATAGCCCTTATAATCGTTACAGACGGCGGAGACATGGGCAATGGCCCTGTCGAGGCAGTCATGCGGCTTAAAAAACAGTATGGCAGCCGGGTTTGCATCTATACCATAGCGGTGGGCAGCAATCCTGCTGACAAAGAATACTTGAACAAACTCGCACAAATAGGTGAATGTGGTTATGCCACCGAGGCCAATAAAATATCCACGAAAACAGGTATGTTTGGATTTGTGCAGGATGTTTTCTTAAGCGAGCAAATGGACGATGACCGCGACGGTGTTTTTAACAATCAGGACAAATGTCCGGAAACACCCCAGGGTATTATCGTCGATCAGAACGGTTGTCCTATCGACACAGATGGTGACGGCATAGCGGATTACCTGGATAAATGCCCGGAAACTTCTCAGGGCCTTACTGTTGACACAAGCGGATGTCCCGTTGATGCGGATGGTGACGGCGTTCCGAACAATAGAGACGCCTGCCCGGAAACACCCAGCAATGAAGCTGTGGATGCCAAAGGCTGCCCAATACCTAAAGCAACCCAGAGCGCCAAGTTAACGGGTGCAGGCACCTGGCTTTATGAAGATATTAAATTCGATTCGGGAAGTGCGAATATCAAGCCCGGCTCTTACCCGGTTCTGGCCGAAATCGCCGGGGTATTGAATCAGAATCCCAAGCTCAAGGTGGAAATCCAGGGCCACACTGATAGCGCTGGGAGTCGGGCCTTGAATAACAAGCTTTCCGCTGATCGAGCCGATGCCGTCCGGGTACACCTTATTGAAAAAGGCGTCAACCCGGAACAGTTGACCGCAACCGGTTATGGCCCATCAAAACCGCTGGTTTCCAATGACACGCCGGAAGGCAGGGCTCATAACCGAAGGGTTGAATTGAAACCGCTTCAATAAAAAAGAATTGTAACACAAAGCCCCCTGCCCAATCGGGTGGGGGGCGAGAATAGTGATTTCTCAAAGATACATAACAAAGGGATATACGTATTATTTGAAATAGCTGTCGTCTTTTAAAATCACTTATCCCATCCTTTAGATTCCAAATGCCTCCTACATGGTTGTAACTTTTGCACTGGTAAAATATTTGTGATGTTTATATATCTGTAATCAAGGGCAGTTTGGCTGATTCTCCATCTGGGCAATGGATAAAACTCTAATCATCTATCTTTAATAATAAGAATATTCACAAACCACAACATATAGGAATCGCGGTTATTTCTTTACATCAGAGATATCATTTTCTATGCTGCAATGCCTTCATTACTATGATTATAGAGCATTCTGGCTAAAAGTACTCTGCATGATGATTAAACCGACAGGCTACTACGAAAGGATCGATTGATGAAAGCAGCACTACCAAGTAATGAGGCCGCGCGCATCGAAGCCCTGCTCGACTATCGGATTCTTGATACTTTGCCGGAGGATTCTTACGATGACATAACCTTGTTAGCTTCCGAAATTTGTGGCACGCCCATGGCCGCTGTGTCTCTGATTGACAGCACACGCCAGTGGTTCAAGTCTAAAGTGGGTCTGGCAATTCCGGAGACGGCGCGAGACAGCGCATTCTGCGCGCATGCCATTCTTCAACCCGATATCACGATCGTTAGCAATGCCCAGGCTGACGAACGTTTCGTGGACAATCCCTTTGTTACCGGGGAACCGCGGATACGCTTCTACGCCGGTGCCCCACTGGTAACGCCAAGAGGCGAAGCTTTGGGAACTCTCTGCGTAATCGATCAATCCCAGCGCACGCTCACCGAAACGCAGGTGAATTCTCTCCGTGCCTTATCCCGGCAAGTCATGGCGCAGCTGGAGCTTCGTAGGCACATAGGACTGCATGAACAAAACCAGCGAATGCTCAAAGAGTACCAAGAGAAGCTTGAGCGAATGAATGCGATGTTTCAGAAACAGAGCGTTACCGACGATGTTACGGGTTTTAATAACACGCGTTTCCTTCACCAGTATCTTGACCAGTGCATGAGCTCAACATCTGCCGGGATAGAGAAATTGACTCTAGTATTCTTTGATATGGACAACTTCAAGCAAGTTGTGGACAAGTGCGGGCATATGCATGGAACCAAGGTATTGAAAGAAGTGGCAGAAGTCGTCCATACGCATCTCGACACCGAAGATCGTATCGTTCGGTATGGTGGGGACGAGTTTATCGTGATTCTCCCAGGCCAGGCGGGTGAGAAGGCTTTCTCGAAGGTGGAGGCGATCAGGAAGGGTATTAGCTCGACCGCCTATCTCCAGCAAGAAAAGATCCACCTCGGAGTCACGGCCTCCTTCGGGCTGGCCACGTTTCCCGATGATGCCCGCGATAAGAAGCAACTTCTCATGGCTGCAGATCAGTGTCTATTCCAGAGTAAGAAAGCGGGGAAGGACCGAATCTCTATATGGCCGCTTCTATCAAAGTAAAACGATTGGATTGAGTGAACTCGGAGTTAACGGCTATCATTGCTCAATAAAATCTCTGGATCAAATAGCGTTGGCTGAAATTATTAGCCCCATCTCTTTACTTTAGCGACACCTACAATTTATGGGGGTTATGGAATTTGGTACAAAACTGGTTGTCCCTTCAGCATTTTCAATATTTAAAAAACTTTTGAAAGGCTGCGATATCAAAAATCCAATTTAGGACTCAGTCTGATTTTACCCGCTTATTCTTCCTCCACTCCCAAGGTGGCACTACTTTAGGCTCTTTCCAGAGCCAGCGACCTTCTGTGATCTTGCCTCAAATTCCAACTTTGCAAGTTCAGAATTAAGAGAATAATGATTGTAGTGCCATGCCAGACCTGCCTTCAAAAGTTCCTTGTTCAGATCCATTGAACCAATAAACACAAATGCCACACTCCTGCCTTATTGATTCGTGTCCGGTGGCCACTTCCACAAATGGTTATCAAGTCAAATCATCGATTATTTACCAGTGCTGAAATATGGTGATTTCATCATCACTTGCGATCCACCCTAATTGAAGACTTTGTAACAGAAGGTTTGAATTTCAATAGATATCAATCGGTTTACATAATGCAGGAAATATTAAGTTTGCGATAAGGACCACTTATAGATGATTTCTTATTGGTATGGGCAATTCTGACTCAATGGGATTTGCCCTTTTTTGCTTTTTTGTAAGAAAATTGATATCTGTAACTGTAACCGGGCAGATAAACGTTGTGAATCTATCAAGAGATCGCACGCTTTTAGATAAATCGAAAACGTGTAACCATCTCAATCTATCTGTACCCACTGATATTTAGTTTTCAGGTTATAGTTACTAATTATAGAACCTAAATCTCACACCAATCGGAGGCTTCGATATGTCAACATGTTGGCTTACCGTAATTTCACCAGAGTCAGCTTCCGGTTCGCTGAAAGATGTCTACGAACGAGTGAAGTCACCCAGTGGCCAGGTTGATCGTGTCTACCAGGCCCAGAGCCTGAGGCCGGATACCATTCTGGGTCACGACCGGCTGTACCGCAGCACCCTTCATTTTGAAGACCCGGCATGCCCACCCTGGTTTCTTGAAGCGGTTGCGGTTTATACCAGCGTTTTAAACCAATGCCCCTATGCGGTGGAACATCACTATGCAAACCTGAAACATCTGTTGGGAGAACCTGATCGTTCAGCGGATATACTGGATGCATTTCAAAACGACAGTCTGGGGGCTGTTTTCGAAGGCAAAGAACTGCATTTGTTGATATATGCCAGGAAATTGACCCTAGCACCTGGCGATTTGTATTGCACCGACATCGATCAACTGAGGGAACATGGTGCAAAGGATGAAGAAATACTGGAGGTAAACCAAGTGGCCGCTAGCTTCAACTACTCCAATCGTGTTATCAACGGGCTCGGTGTTAGGATTGGCAGTGAGCAGGTCGGGTACTATGAAACAGAGTGAGCAGGTCTTGAAACAAAACACATATCTGTAATCCCATCTACCCAATTCCAAGACTGCAATTATAAATTTATCAAATAGAAGGTACTCGATTTTCATGAATACAACAATTCTAAGCATATTAACTGGACTTGGAGGTATGTTTGGATGGGGATTATACGACTTTTTTGGAGGTGTTTATGCCAAACGGATAGGACCATTTAAAACTTTTTTTTGGTCCCAATTGGCTGGCTTAATATCTGTCTTCCTATTTGTGTTCTTTTATAAAATAGCCTTCAACTTCCCGATATCGATAATTGTTCTACTTCCGATCGCAGCAATCGTGTATACAGCTGGATGCCTTTTTTTCTTCAGAGGTTTTGAGATAGGCAATGTATCAATTGTTGCTGCAACCATGAATCTTTGGGCCGTATTTGCAATGATGATAGCTTTTATTTTTATGGGTCAGCGGCTTTCCACATTGCAGTCCTTAGGTGTTTTGATGATTATTTTTGGCGTTACTTTAGCATCCTTAAATTGGAGCGATATTAGAAACAATAAACTTCAACTTTCATCAGGTGTCAAAGAGACAGTTATAGGGGCATTTTTCTTTGGTGTTTTTTTGAACATTAGCGAGGTTGTGTCAGAAGAAATTGGATGGCTACGGGCAACCTTATTCGTGAAATTGGGGATAATTCTCTTCCTGTTGATTTTCTCTTTTCTCATAAAACGAGAGCTTGGCTTGGCGAAAGCTACTACAAGAACAAAAATAATGATTGCATTAATGGGGATTTTTGAAGCTGGTGGTACCGCAATCGTTAATTACGGATTAACGATCGGAGATGCAATATTGATTACCCCGATAGCTTCTGGTTTATCGATTGTGACCATAACATTAGCCATAATATTCTTAAAAGATAAAGTCACGAAACCTCAGATATTTGGAATGATGACTGCCATTTCCGGTATAATTGTCACTGCTTTTTAAATTTCCATCTGATTTGTGTGTTGGTCGGTTCAGAGCTAAAAATATTGGGTGCCTCCAACACATTAACGGAACAGGCAACTTCTAAAAAGCTGATACCACATGTTGGGGTCTTGCTATCAATAAAAAACAGCAGACTTCTGGCATAAGTTTTCAGCTACAGGTGGCGATAACTCCAACAAAACGGTAGATATCA